>DATAIN010000792.1:0-6420 GCA_036262635.1 Gemmatimonadaceae bacterium
GTCGGGAGATGCGTCCGCAGGTTCAGCGTCCGATCGCTCCCGAAGCGCGCCTCGTCGTAGGCGTGCTTCAGCTCCACGAGCCGGCGGCGGTGATACGTCGTCACGCCTGCCTAACGGAGGATGGCGGTGAGGACGCGACCATCCACCCGGTCGGTCGGCGTCACGCCGAGCACGCGGGCCAGCGTCGGCGCGAGGTCGACGACGCGGGCGCGCTCCGGCCGCACCCCGGGGCGGAATGGCGCGCCATAGAACATCAGCGGCACGCGCGCGTCGAGATCGCTCGGCGAGCCGTGCATCGCCACGCTTCCCGACCAGACGGTGTAGGGACGGAGCGTCACGACGACAGTGGCGCCATTGTCGGGCGGAAGCGCGTGGATCCAGCGCCGCGCGACGACGTCCCGCGTGGTGTCGGCCCGCGCGAGGGATCGCACCAGGTCGGCGCGCAGGACTCCAGGCACCCGGCGGGCCCGCGCGGCGAACGCCGCCGCGAGCGAATCCGCATCGATCCCGCTGGCCGCGAGCCGGTCGCGGTCGAGCGTCAGAACGCCCTCGTCGAAGCGAAGGGCGGCCGTGTCACCACGCGCCACGGCGAGCTGCGCCCGCATCGACGTCGCGATCGAGTCGAGCTGCACGTGCCGTGAGTCGCGCGGACGGCCGGGACCAGCGATCTCGGGAAACGGCGTGATCCCGTGATCCGCCGTGAGCGCGATGACGACTCGCGTCGAATCGCGCAGCGCAAAGAGGGAGTCGAGAAAGGCGCCGAGCGAGCGGTCGAGACGCAGGATCTGATCGTGCGCCTCGCGCGAGTCGGGACCGTATTGATGGCCGATCGCGTCCGTGGTGGAGAGCGACACCGCGAGGACATCAGGCACCGGGCCGCGGCCGAGGTCGAGCGCGCGAACTCCCGCGAGCGCCGCGGAGAGAATCAGCTCGTCCATCCACGGAAAGCCGGGGAGCTGCGCCGCCGCCTCATCGGGTGACGACGACAGCACGTGCGGGAACACGTAGTTCTTCCCCGCGCTCTCCACGGCGACGCTGTCGGGCTCCGGGTACAGGCTCGCCGGGCGCGAGAGCTCCCAGCTGCGGCCCGCCATCGACTGCGGGAGCTGGCGAGCGTTGAAGGCGCGCACCCAGTCGGGAAGGGTATCGGCGTAGTAGGTGCTCGTCGTGAAGGTCCCCTTCGACGAGTACCAGAAGACGTTCTGCTTCGCCCTCCCCATGGGAAGGATCGCCCCACGGTCCTTTCGCGAGACCGACAGCCCACGGGTACGCGAATCGACGATTCGCAGCCAGTCGACGAGCGTCCCGCCGCGGAAACGGAAGGGAGAAGCGGGTGCGGCGCCGCCCCCGATCACCGGAGCCTGGGGGTCGGAGACACCAGCGACGTTCGTGACGATGCCGGTCGAGCGCGGAAACCGGCCGGAGAGTGTGACCGAGTGTCCCGGCGCCGTCTCGGTGATGGCGTGGTCCTGAAAGCCGTTCAGGTACACCGCTCCACCGTGCAGCAGGCGGGCGAGCCCGCCGTCGAGCTGCGAGCCGTAGCGCTCGAGATAGACCGGGGTGAACTGGTCCACGGTGAACAGCACCACGAGGGTCGGCTTCGGCCAGGGATCCCCGGCGCGGGGGCGCGCGGTGGTCCGGCTCTGTGCCGCGAGGATGGTCGGCAGGAGGAGGACGCCCGCCGCGGCGAGGCGAGCGATGCTCGGGATTGACCTTGAGAAGCGATGCATTGCCATCATCGGAAGCTCGGGGACGGGACGCAGCGGAATGTATGGATGCGGGCCGCTCGGTGAAACATCCGACCGCGGCCTCCCGGCAAACGAGCCCAGCCTGCTGCCGGGAGGGAGCGCTGGCGAGAAGGGATCTGGTGTCGCGGGCATATATTTCCTAGACTATGAGGAACTTGAGTGTTAGGCTGGAGCTCTCGTGATTCCTCGAATTTTAGGACAATTACCGTTGAGAGTCTACAACATTGCGGTCGCTGCACTTGCGCTCGACGTCGACAGGAAGTGGCTCGACAACCTGATCGCCCAGCACGACGTCGCCGGCGTCGAGCGATTCACTCGAGGCGTGTCGCGCCGGCTGTCGGTGCGTGCCCTGCTCGCTGCGGCCGTCGTGCGCGACCTCCAAGGTGAGCTCGGTGTTCCCGCTGGCCGGGCGGTGGAGGCCGCCGGTCGGGTGCTGGCCTCCTCGCACCACCGGATCTCGCTCTCACCCGCAGTCTCCGTGCACCTCGACCTCCCGGCCCTCGAACGCAGTCTGGACCAGCGGCTCGTCCACGCCATGGAGACCGCGGTGCCGCGGCGGCGTGGGCGTCCGCCGGGGCGTGCCCGGAAAGCACAACGGGGCACCCGTTAGGGTGCCCCGTTGCTATGTCGAGCAGGAGCTACGTGTTACCGGCCACCCGACCGGGTGACGTTCTCCGCCGCCGGGCCCTTCTGCCCCTCGACGATATCGAACTCGACCGCATCACCTTCGGCGAGCGTCTTGAAGCCGCTCCCCTGGATCGCCGAGTAGTGCACGAAGCAATCCTTCGAGCCATTGTCGGGGGTAATGAAGCCGAAACCCTTGGCGTCGTTGAACCACTTCACCTTCCCAGTCGTGCGCATTGCCTAGCTCCTGAATACCGATGCCCGCGCTGCGCGGGCTGTAACCGTGCGCACGGTCACCGTGACCGCCGCACGGCCCCAATCTATCAGCTTCCGGTGGAAGGGCAACAGACGAGTATGCCGGCCATCATCCCCGTATCCCCAGCTCAGGGACGGGTCGACGGGGTCGCTGGCGGGGTGGACGGCGAGCTGCCCGGCACGCCGATGGGGGGCATCGGGGCTGTCGGCGCCTGCGCGGGCTCGACGATCGGACGGACGCTGTCCACGTAGTACTGCGTGTCGCCGAAGCAGGAGAACGGCACCCCCATGTGCTGCTGGTAGGAAACCGTCACCCGGTCGCCCATCACCTGCCGGAGCTGCTGCGCCACGGACTCGTCGCGAACGGTGAACTCCCAGATCTCCGGCTGGCTTCCCGGGACGTTCACGATCGCGAGCTGTCCCTCCCACGTCTTACACAGCCATCCCTTCTTGGAGAATTTCTGGATGTATCCCGAGCGATCGCCCCGCGAGTAGCTCCAGTTGAGCGCGATCGCGGTCCAGAGCGAGATCGCGAGGATGGGGACGAGTACGAGGATGGTGAGGATGCGCAGCCCCCACCGCTTCCGGCGGCGAGGAGGGGGCGCTGCTGCTCCGGTCGCTGCATCGTCGCGATCGATATCGTCGGCCATGGAAGAAGCTCGTGCGTGATGAACGGGGACGCGCGGTCGTCACGAGGGTATCAGGAGACCGGCGGTCACGGGTGGCGCACAACATGGGCCGTCCGGTCAGCGAACGGAAGACGGCGGCGGCTCCGCCGCCCCGCGTGAGGCACCATTCCGACTAGCTTTATGCAGTGGCTCGGCGACGGCCGCGCCAGAACGTTCTTCGAGGGAGATGGTCGTGGGATTTGGAACGCGAAGACCGACGGTGATGGCGAACGTCGGGGGAGTGCTGGTCGGCGCGGCGCACCCGGTCGTCGTGCAGTCGATGACCAACACCGACACCGCCGACCCGGCGTCCACCGTCGCACAGGTCGCCGCGCTGGCGCGCGCAGGTTCGCAGATCGTGCGCGTCACGGTGAACAACGACGAGGCCGCGGCCGCGGTGCCGGAGATCGTCCGCCGCCTCGCCGATGACGAAGGGATCACCGTCCCGATCGTCGGCGACTTCCATTACAATGGCCACCTCCTGCTCACCCGTCATCCGGACTGCGCCCGCGCGCTCGCGAAGTACCGCATCAATCCGGGGAACGTCGGCAGCAAGCGGCGCGACGAGAACTTCCGCACGATCGTCCAGGTCGCGATCGACAACGGCAAGCCGGTGCGCATCGGGGTGAACTGGGGCTCGCTCGATCAGGACCTGCTCACCGCGATGATGGACGAGAACGCCCGCGCCGGCTCGCCGCGCGACGCGCGCGACGTCTACATCGAGGCGATGCTCGAGAGTGCGCTGCGCTCCGCGGCGCTCGCCGAGGAGACGGGACTCTCCCACGACCGCATCATCATCTCGGCGAAGGTGTCGCAGGTGCAGGACCTCGTCGACGTCTACCGTCGGCTCGGCGCGCGCTGCGACTATCCGCTCCACCTGGGGCTGACCGAGGCGGGGCTCGGCACGAAGGGCGTGGTCGCGAGCACCGCGGGGCTCTCGATCCTCCTCGCCGAGGGAATCGGCGACACGATTCGCGTCTCGCTGACGCCCAAGCCTAACGGCGACCGGACGGAGGAGGTGTTCGTCGCGCAGCAGATCCTCCAGTCACTCGGCCTGCGCAGCTTCGCGCCGCAGGTCACGTCCTGCCCCGGCTGCGGGCGCACGACGTCGACCTTCTTCCAGCATATGGCGGAGGACATCCAGACCTACCTGCGCGAGCAGATGCCGGTCTGGCGCGAGCGGCACCCCGGCGTGGTCGAGATGAAGGTCGCGGTGATGGGCTGCGTGGTGAACGGTCCCGGCGAATCGAAGCATGCCAACATCGGCATCTCCCTCCCGGGCACCTTCGAGGAGCCAAAGGCGCCGGTGTACGTGGACGGCGCGCTGGTGACCACGCTCAAGGGGGAGACGATCGTCCCGGAGTTCCTGAAGATCCTCGAGGAGTACGTCGCGCGGACGTATCCGGCGGCGGGGGCGCGGGAGGAACGGCAGCCATTAGCCGTTAGCCGTTAGC
This sequence comes from Gemmatimonadaceae bacterium, assembly GCA_036262635.1. GTDB lineage: Bacteria > Gemmatimonadota > Gemmatimonadetes > Gemmatimonadales > Gemmatimonadaceae > JABFXC01. The sequence continues at coordinate 4,750 of DATAIN010000792.1, forward strand.
GTCGAGAGACGGCGGAACGACGAACCGCGGTCGAGAATCGTTTCTCGACCGCGGTTGCGTTTGCGCCGTCTCTTCCTGCTGATGGCTAGTGGCTAACAGCCGGGCACTTCACGCGTGCGGCTCGTGCTCGAGCGTGGTCGCCGGCGCGGAGGGATCGTTAGGCGAGCGGAAGGTGCGCTGATGGATGTAGTACGCGCTGAAGGTGCAGAAGAGCGCGAGCGCGACGATGAACGCGGCGGCGCCCCAGCCCTGGGCGTTGTTGTTCGCGGGGGCGTGCTCGGCACGCGCGACTCCAGCTTCGTTCCGATCGATGGCCATGAGACTCGTGGTGGAGGCGAGGACGTCCGACGAAGATAACGGCTAGCGGGCGAGCCGTGGAGCGGGGCCCGCCTCTTCCATGGCCAGCCGCTCGAGCGCCTCGACGACCCCGGTGAGCTCCGTCATGATCGGTGCCGTGAATCCGACGTCGACGAGACGGGCGAGCGTCCGCCGGAAGGAGGCGACCACCTCGTCGCGCTCGCCCGTGAAGCGGCCCCAGACGGTCTCCGGGTACGAGGTCCGCCGCAGATCGGCGAGCAGTGAGCCGCCGCTATGGAGCGCGCCCGCCGCGACGATCCAGCGCGCGCGTTCCCCGGCCGCGCCGAGACGCTCCATCGCGTCGGCCTTCCGCTCCGCGTTCGAGAGCTCGATCCCGTCGTCGTCCGCCTTCCGCTCGCTCACCGAGAGGAGGGCGTCGAGCACAGCCGCGCCGAACTTGGTGCCGATACGCTCCTCGAGCATCTCGCGCGTCTGGCCGTCGCGCACGCAGTCGCCCACTACCTCGTGCAGGATCCCCGCGATGACGGTCTCGTCATCCTGCCCGTAGCGGGTGAGGATGATCGCCACGTTCGCCGGGTAGGTGAAGTAGGGGACGCGCGAGCTTCCCTTCCACACCTGCTGGGCGTGGTGCTTCGCCGCGTAGGCGAGTGCGTGATTGATGCGGTCGGAGTAACCGGTAACGGGCATCGGATCGGTGGCGAAAGCGCTTCCCAATCTAGTGCCTGTGCGCCGGACGCGCACGCGTGTGGATCACCGCGTCCGCTCGAACCAGCGCATGAGCCGCTCGAGCGCGCGCTGGTCCTCCACACCGAACGCGGCACGCTTGTCCGAGTCGATGTCGAGCACGGCGATCAGTCGCCGCGCACCGTCGAACACCGGGACGACGATCTCCGATCGCGAGCGCGCGTCGCAGGTGATGTGGCCGGGAAAGCTGTGCACGTCCTCGACGAGCACCGTCTCGCGCCGGGCAGCGGCGGTCCCGCAGACGCCCTTCCCGAACTCGATCTCGAGACAGCCGAGCGTCCCCTGGTAGGGGCCGACGCGCAGGAGCCGCTCGGGCTCGACGACGCGGTAGAAGCCGGTCCACAGATGGCCGAAGCCGTGATGCAGCAGCGTGGCGATCGTCGCCATCCCGGCGATCGGGTCGTCGATTCCCTCGAGCACGCTCTCCACGTGCTGCTCGAGCGTCTCGTACGCCTCGAGCCGGGGAACGTCGCGAAGATCGAGCGTGACTTCAGCCATGAGCGGACGTGTCAGACGGAGCGTTCGAGAACGAGCAGAAAGCGCATGTCGCGCAGGAGGAGCGCGAGTCCCTGCACGACGACCGCGACCCCGGCACCGAGACCACCGAGC
>DATAIN010000793.1:0-4933 GCA_036262635.1 Gemmatimonadaceae bacterium
CTGGACGAGGCGGTTCATCCGCTCGCCCGCGCGCTTGATGCGCTGCAGATGACCGCTCTGGTCACCAGGCTGCATCGGGACGTCGAGCAGCAGGGACGCGCACATCGAGATGGTGTGCAGCGGGTTGCGCAGGTCGTGCGACACGATCTTCAGCACCTGCTCGCGGGCGTCGATCGTCTGCTGCGCCTCGTGATACATCGAGGAGAGCGTCGCCCGCTCCACCTGGCTCGTCACGATGCGCTTCACCAGCGTCGCCACGCTCGCGCCGAGCACCCCGATCAGGAGGATCGTCCCCGCCGCGAGCACGAGGTGGTGGACGGCGATCGACGAGCCCACCGCCGCGTACACGAAGATCGCGATCGCGAGCGCGGTGCTCAGCTCCGCGGACGAGCGGGAGAGCCGCAGCGCGCCGGAGACCGTGAGCAGCACGCAGAGGATCGCGACGCAGACGAGCACCCCGGTGGGGACGGGAAGACCGGCGCGCCCGTACTCCGCCGCCGCGACGATGAATCCGACCCAGATCATCGTGCCGTCGAGCGCGGGGCCGAGATACTGCAGCCACTTCGGGCACCAGCCGTGGCGGAGTCGCATCGCCAGGAACCCGGCGAGCGCGAGCCACACGCCGCCGAGGATCGCCGCGGTCAGCCGGAGGGGCGGGAAGGGGACGCCGGCGCGCAGCATCCCGAACAGCGCCACGGTGAGGTACGCCGCGACGGCGATCACGCGCAGCCCCGCGAAGCGGATCTCGTTCGCGCGCGCCTCTTCGAGCAGCGTCTGCTCGATGGTCGGCGCGAGCTCGGGGCGTGCGGTCGTCGGCGCGAGATCCGAGAGGATCGTGCGCTCGATCGAGACGGCGAGGGCTTCGTACGAGTCGCGCGTGCGCATCATTCACCATCCGGGGGCCCGCAGCTGCGCCGCCTTCCGCGGCGCGGCTCCGGTCCTACCAATACGGCGCGACAGCGGATTCAGCAAGCCCGCGCCCGGGCCCTATCTCCGCTGTACCGCCCGCACGAGCCAGCCGAGGAGGGCGAGCGCTCCCGAGATCCCGATGATCGCCGGACCGGATGGCAGGTCGAAGGGGACCGAGATCGAGAAGCCCACGAACGCCGCGATCACCGCCGCGCTCACCGCGACCGCGAAGATGCCGCCCATGCTCCGCGCCACGAGCAGTCCGGTCACCGCGGGAAGCACGAGGAAGTTGAAGACCAGCATCACGCCGGCGAACTGCATCGCGAAGGCGATCACCACGCCGACCGTGAAGTAGAGGAGCAGATTCCACCAGGTGACGTTGTACCCCAGCGTGCGCGCCGTCTCGCGGTCGAAGGAGACGAAGAGAAACTCCTTGTAGAACGCGAGGTGCACGAGGAGCACCGGCACGCTCACGCCGATGAGGACCCAGACGTCGCCGCGCGTGATGCCGAGGATGTTCCCCTGGAGGAAGATGTCGTGCGCCTCACCCGACGCGGCCTTCGAGATGAGGAGGATGCCCAACGCCGCGGCGACCGCGTACGTCACGCCGATCGTCGCGTCGGGCGGAACCCCGGCCCGTCCGCCGCCGCCGAGCCCGAAGAAGAGCGCGCCGGCCATCGCGAAGGCGAGGGAGAACGCCACGGGGTGCGAGGTCATCCCCGTCGCCCAGCCCATCCCGCTCAGGAAGAGGGCGAGCGCGATCCCCATCGACGAGAGCTGCGCGATCGCCGCTCCCACGAACACGATCCGGCGCAGCACGACGTAGACGCCGAGCGCCGCGCAGACGATCCCGATCACCAGCGCGCCGTACAGTGCGTCCTTGAACAGCAGCGCCGCGCTAAGCACTCGCGCGCCCCCCCGCCTCGATAACCTGCACGCTGCGCCGCGCGACGACGATCCGGTGGCCGTGCATCTCGTCCACGTCCACCGGGATCCCGTACATGTCGGTCAGCGTCTGCTCCGTCATGATCTCGCCGACCGTGCCGAGCCGGAACCCGCGCTCGACGACCAGCGCGATGCGCTCCACGTAGTTGGCCACCTCGTTGAGCGCGTGGCTCACCATCAGCACGGTGAGGTTGTCGCGCTCGTGCAGCTCGCGGACGAGGCCGAGGATCTGCGTCGTCGAGACGAGGTCCATCCCGTTCGTCGGCTCATCGAGGACGAGCACCGTCGGCTCGCCGACGAGCGCGCGGGCGATCAGCGCGCGCTGCTTCTGTCCCCCCGAGAGCGCGCCGAGCGGGCGGTCGGCGAGGTTCGCCATCCCGACGTGCTCCATCGCCTGATAGGCGCGGTCGCGGTCCCGCGACGTCGGCCGGCGGCCGAGCCCGATCCGGTCGTAGCGCCCCATCATCACGACGTCGACGACCTTCAGCGGGAAGTTGTAGTCCACCGAGTCCCGCTGCGGGACGTAGCCGAAGCGGAGGCCCGGCGCCGTCGTCACCGTCCCCTGGAGCGGGGCGAGCGATCCGAGGATCGCGCGAAGGATGGTCGTCTTGCCCGCGCCGTTAGGCCCGACCAGCCCGAGAAAATCCCCCTGCGGAATGTCGAAGGTGAGGTCGGAAAGCACCACGCGACGCCCGTATCCGAGCGTCGCGTGGTCGAAGGTGATGAGTGCGGTCATTGCCGGAGAGTTATCGGAGCGCGGCGGCGAGCGACTGGATGTCCCTGGTCATGAGGGAGATGTAGTCGTCCGCTCCCTTCGTCCCGCCGACCGAGGGCGGGAGCACCAGCACCGAGCCCTTGAGGTTCTTCGCCACCAGGTTCGACATCTTCTGGTCGTAGAACGGCTCCTGCAGCACGAGCTTCGCCCCGGCGGCCTTCGCGTCGCGGATCACCTCGAAGACGTGCGACGGCGAGGGCGGAACGCCGGGCTTCGGCTCCATGTAGGCGACGATCCGCATCCCGGTGTAGTTCGCGAAGTAGCGCCAGCTCGTGTGGTAGGCGATGATCGGCTTCCCCTTGATCTGCGCCAGATACGGCGCCCAGCTCTTCTCCGCGGCATTGAGGCGCGCCTCGAACGCCCTCTCGTTCGCCTCGTACCTGTCCTCGTTCTTGCGATCGAGCCGGCTGAACCGGTCCTTGAAGAGCCGCGCGATGCGGCGCCCGTTCTCCGGATCGAGCCAGTAGTGCGGGTTGCCTAACGGGTGGACGTCACCCATCGAGCGGTCGACGTTTCCCTGCGGCACGTCCATCACCGGGATCGCCTTCGAGACGTCGAGATACCCGGAGCCGCCCTGCCGCACCTTCGGGTTGCGGGCTCCGTCGAGAAGGAGAGGCATCCAGCCGATCTCGAGGTCGAGCCCGACGAACGCCCAGACGTCCGCGTTGCGGAGCTGGAGCACGAAGCTCGGCTTCGCCTCGATGAAGTGCGGGTCCTGGTAGCCCTCGCCGATGTGCGTGACGGTGACGAGGTTCCCGCCGACCTGCCGGGCGATGTCGTACAGGTCCGTCGTGCTCGTCACCACCTTCAGCTGCGCCGCCGCCGGGCGCGCGAAGCCAAGGGCGGCCACTGCGAGGGCGAGCGCGGCACGGCGTCGGATCATATGCGTCATGGTCCCTGAAATCCTCAGAAGGGATGCGGCTTGTGGGGGCCGAGCGCGAAGGTGGCCTGAAGCAGAATCCGGTCCGGGCCCAGCGGGTCGATGTCGGTATGGCGCTCGTAGGCAGCCGAGAGCTTCGAGAACTCGCTCGGATACCACTCGAGATACCCCGACCCGGCGGCGAAGGTTCGGCCCTCCCGCAGCGGATCCTGCAGCCAGTCGTAGCGCGCCCCGATGAACCCCCGGGCCGTCACCTGCCAGCGGGCGAAGGCGTATGCACCGGTGAAGTCGCGGAGCGGGCCGGCGTAGGCGTCGGCGATCACGCCACCGCCCGGAATCTCCGGTGACCGTGAGTTCAGCTGCCGCATCACCTCGGACTGCAGGATGAACGACTTGTACAACCCCTGCTGCAGCGGACGCCAGCGGAAGGTGAAGTCCGCGCCGACGGTGGTCTGCCGCGCGAGCGCCGCGTTCGCGTCGATCCCCTGCGCGACGAGCGCCGCCGTGTACAGGGTGCTGAGCGGCTGCTCGCGCTTCCCCGTGAGTCCGGAGAACGACAGCTCGACGTTCGCCGCCTGGGTGAGATCCCAGTAGTTCCGCAGCCGCGCGGACACACCCAGCCCGCCGAGCCGCTTGTTCGCCGGCTCGGCCGCGGTGAGCATCGGGTCGCGCTCGGCGATGCGGTCGACGGCGGTCGCCTGCAGCTCCTGATAGAACCCGAAGGGCGCGAACACCTTGTCGACCCACAAACCGGTGCCCTTCAAGCCCTCGCCGCCGAAGAAGCGCTGGATGACGTACGGGTACTCGATGGTGTGAAGGTCGTGCCGGTGCGTCGTGTTCTGCTTCCCGAACGGCATCAGGTATCGCCCGATGCGGATCTCGAGATCGGGGATGCTCGTCGTCGTGAGGTAGGCCTGCTCGATCGCGACTCCCTCCGCGTCGGAGATGCCGAGGAAGACGTCGCCGCGGAAGTACGGATCGACCACGGCCTGCACCGCGAGCTCCACCTCGCGCACGCCGATGCGGTTCCCCTCCTCCTGGGTGCTTCCCTTGGGGGAGAGATCGCCGATGAAGTCGCCGACGGCGCTGAAGTCGGGGAGGAGACGCGGATTCGTCGCGCCCGCCGCGCCGCCGGTCGGCGCCTGTCCCGGTGACGGTGACGCAGGTGCCGCCTGCGCCGCTTCGATCTGCCTCATCAGATCGATCGAGTCCTGCACGGCCTTCAACGAGTCACGTACCTGCCGCTGCCGGGCAGAATCCGCGGGGGTGACGGGCTTGCGGGTGGTATCCGGCTGCTGCGCGCGGAGCGGTGACACGACCGCTCCCGCGAAGCAGACGGCGAAGATCAGTCTGCGCATCAATCCTCTGGTCTGGAGTCGAGCTGGCGTCCGGCTCGTGCGATTCATACGCACGATAGAACGAGG
>DATAIN010000794.1:0-5644 GCA_036262635.1 Gemmatimonadaceae bacterium
GATCGTAGTCGCTGGTGATCGTCCCGGCCGCGGCGATGAACTTCTGGTGGAGCGCCGGCGTGACGAGCTTCTCCTTGAGCAGCGCCTGGAGAAGCTGCGACTTGTCGTAGTCGCCGCTCATGTCGGTGGCGGCGAAGCCGAGCACGCGCTCGACCTGCTGCTGGTCGAGCTTCGTCATCTTCAGGAGCCGCTCGATCTCGGAGCGCTTGCCGTAATCGCTCTCGGTGGTGGCGACCTCGTCGAGCACGCCGTTGGCGCCGCGCTCCTTGTAGACGACGGCCATCCGCGCACCGTGCGAAAAGTTGGTGTAGCGGTCGAGCGCCTTGAGCGAGGTCGCGAGCCAGCGCGCGGCGTCCGCGTCGTACGGGCGCTGCTGGCCATTCACGTACCAGGTGCGCGCGAGCGCGCCGTTCTCGCTGACGATGCGCAGCTTGTGCGTCTCGCTGCCGCCCTTGTCGTAGATCGACACCCAGCCGTCCGGCTCGACGCTCGTGATGTCGGTGAAGGTCGAGTTGAAGCCGATCGTCCCGTCGCGCTCGAGGGTGATCTCGCACTCGCCGTTCTTCACGCTCGCCTTCATGTGGCTGTCGCCTTCCGACACCGTCGCGGATGAGGAGCGGCGCGCGGGGGGAGTGCACCCGTCGAGGGTGAAGCCTTTCGGGCTCGCGGCCTTCGGGCCGACGTTCAGCACGACTTCGCTCCCCGGACCGTAGGTGACGCGCTGCCCGTCGACGATCTCGGTGCGGACACCGTCGCGGCTGCGCGCGGTCAGGGTATCGAGCAGCTTGCGTGAGACACCGTAGAGTGAGTCGTCGCGGACAGCGTTCTTCCCGGCTTTGACGGTGTCGGTATCCGCGCGGTCGCGGTATCCGTCGCCGAGCAGCGTGCGGGGTGCGTTGGCCTCGATCGCTTCGGCGCGGCGCACCGCCCACGGGGAGAGCGTCGCGACGGTGGCCGCGACCAGCAACGCAGTAGCGCCGACGGCGAAGGCCCTCCGGCGCGTCACGACGCCACGAGGACGCCGCACGTCGAGGAGCGCGAGCAGCCGGCCCTCGAGGTGGGAGGGACGCGCCATCGCGAGCGCGGCCGCGCCGGCGACGCGAGGGGTGCGCAGGGTGCGGGCGATCGTGAGAATGTGATCGGCGTAGTCCGACGCGCGCGCGCCGGCGAGCAGCACGCGATCGTCGCAGGCGCGCTCACGCTCGATGCGCAGGCGGCGCGACGCGATCCAGGCGAGGGGGTTGTACCAGTGCAGCGCGCAGAGGACCCGCGCCAGATGCTGCGTCAGGCAGTCGAAGCGCGCCACGTGCGCGAGCTCGTGGAGGAGCACGTCGCGCTGCCGCGGCTCGGGCCAGTGCTCGAAGCCCTGAGGAACGAGGACGACCGGATGGAGGACTCCCCACGTCATGGGAGTGGCGGCGCCCTCTCCCTCCACCACGCGCACGACGCGCCGGATGCCTAACGTCCGGGCGAGACGCGCGGCGTAATCGTCGAGCGCGTCGCTCTCGATGTCGCGCGCGCGGCGTCCGATGGCGCGGAGCTGCAGGACGCCGAAGAAAAGGGGCAGCAGCGCGAGGAACGCGCCCACGGTCCAGAGCGTGAGAACGATCGGAAGTGCGCGCGACGGCGCGGTGGTGAGCGTGACATCCACCCGTCCGTCGCTGGGAAGATCGCTGACGCGCGAATGTTCGCTCGTCGCCGGCGTCGTCACCTTGCCGCTGGTTCCGGCAACCGGTCCTGCGACCGACGGCGTGGCCGGCGAGGTCGTGACGTCGAACGAGGAGGGGAGCGCCTCGTCGTTGCGGACCGCCGCCGAGAGCCGGCCGGCGAGGGAGCGAGCCGCCTCCGCGCCAGGCAGCGGGAGATGCCAGCTCGGAAGCGCCACCGCGAGCATCGGGAGGAGCAGCGCGCCGGCGATGGCCGCGCTCCAGATCGAGTGGCGGAGCGCCGCCGACGAGCCACGCAGTGTGCGCGTGACGATCAGCGCGAACGCGAGCAGCACGGCGACCTTGATGGCCGCGTCGATGGCGGCACCGGTGACGGCCGGCGATGTCAGCGCGGCCGCAAGCTCCATCAGCTTCGTCATGTCAGCGTCCCTCCTCGCGAGCGCGGTCGATGAGTCGGGCGAGCCGGTCGAGCTCCTCGCCGCTGAGCTTCCGTTCGTTCATGTCGATGAGGGTCGCCACGGCTTCCTCGGCGGATCCGGCGAAGAAGGTGGTGACCACGTCCTTGAGCGCGGAGCGGCCGGCGCGTTCCACCGGCATGGTGGCCGAGTAGACGTAACGGGGGCCGTCCTGCTCGTGCTTCAACTGGCCCTTCTCCTCGAGGATGCGGAGCATCGCGCGCACCGCGGAGTAGCTGGGCGCGTCCTCCAGCTCGGCGAGCACGTCGGCGGCGGTGGCGCGGCCGAGGCGGTGGACGATGCTCATGATCTGTCGCTCGCGGCGGCTGAGCTCTGGGAGTGCGTGCATGATCCCTCGGGGCGGGTGGCTGCTAAAAAACTAGCACTATGCTAAGTATTTAGCACCAGCTCGGGGTTGTCAAGGGTTTTTTTGGGGGGGGCTGGAAGCTGCGGGCGGGACGCTGGAGGCGACCGCGCCTCCAGCCCCCTGCGGGGCTCAGTCCTGCTGGTACAGCTCCACCCCCGCCTGGGTGACCCGGTGCGAGACGAGTGGCAGCGGCGGGTCCGCCTCGTCGCCGATGACGATCGCGGAGCGGAGGGTCGCGCGGCCGGACTCGATGCCGGCCCTGTCGCTGGCGAAGACCGTCGCGAGGGGCTCACCCACTTCGACCCAGTCGCCGGGCTTGGCGGTGATCACGAAGCCGACGCTGGGGTCGATGCGGTCCTCGATCTTCGTCCGTCCGCCGCCGAGGGCGATGATCCCGCGTCCGATGGCGCGCGGCTCGACGCGCGCGACGAAGCCGCGGCGCGGCGCGGTGCAGAGCTCGACGTGAGAGGCCTGCGGGAGCACGGCGGGATCGTCGACCACACCGGGATTGCCCCCCTGCGCTTCTATTATCTCCTGCATCTTCTCGGCGGCGCGCCCGGTGCCGATGGCCTTTTCGAGCTCACGCCGGGCGAGATCGATGTCGGGAGCGATCCCGCCCAGCACGAGCATCTCGGCGCCGAGGGCGTAGGTGACCTCCATGAGGTCGGGGGGTCCCTCCCCCTTCAGCGCGAGCATCGACTCCTCGACCTCGAGCGCGTTGCCGCAGGCCCTGCCTAACGGCCGGTCCATCGCGGTGATGAGGGCGACGGTCGGGCAGCCGCGGTCGGCGCCCAGCTCGATCATCGTCCGCGCGAGGTCGAGGCCGCGCTCGAGCTCGGGGAGGAAGGCGCCGGAGCCGCGCTTCACGTCGAGCACCAGACCGGTGAGCCCCTCCGCGAGCTTCTTGCTCATGATGCTCGCCGAGATGAGGGGGATGGACTCGACGGTCGCGGTCGCGTCGCGCAGCGCGTAGAGCTTGCGATCCGCGGGGGCGATCTCTCCGGTCTGGCCGATGAGCGCACAGCCGATCTGCTCGATCTGTTCCTTCGCCTGTTCGAGGGTGAGATCGGTGCGGAAGCCCGCGATCGACTCGAGCTTGTCGAGCGTGCCGCCGGTGTGTCCGAGGCCGCGTCCCGACATCATCGGGACCGCGACACCGCAGGCGGCGACGAGGGGGGCGAGGACGAGGGAGACCTTGTCGCCGACGCCACCGGTGGAGTGCTTGTCCACGCGCGGTGCGCGCAGCGCGGAGAGGTCGAGCGTCGCGCCGCTGCGGAGCATCGCGTCGGTGAGGGCGCTCGTCTCCTCGCGATCGAGACCGCGGATGAAGACCGCCATCGCGAGCGCGGCCATCTGATAGTCGGGGATGTGCCCCGCCGCATAGGCGTTCATGAGGGCGCGCCACTCCCCCGTCTCGATCCGCCCCCCGTCGCGCTTTCGCTCGATCAGCCGGTGCGCCAACATTGACCGGACTCCGGGGTAAACCTAAGATGACGGCGGCCGGACCCGGCCATTTTCGCACACCGACCCACTGGCGCCACGGGCGCCCCCACGAGGCTCGCATGTCGATCGTCACACGCGCGCTCACGCGCCATCTCGTTCCCACGGCCTTCGTGGCGCTGATCGCCGCGCCCGCCGGTGGGCAGACCGCGGCTCAGCACATCGCGATGGGCGATTCGCTGCACGCCGCGATGAACCCCGCCGCGGCGCTCAAGCACTACGAGGCCGCGATCGCGATCGAGCCGAAGAACTACGACGCGCTGACCAAGGCCGCGCGCGACGCGGTGGACGTCGGCGAGTACGATCCGAACAAGGACACGCGGACCGCGATGTTCAAGTCGGGAGAGCTCTACGCGCGGCGGGCGATCGAGGCCAATCCGCAGGGCGCGGAAGGGCACTTCAACCTGGCGCGGGCGCTGGGACGCGCCGCGCTGGCGCTCGGTCCGCGCGACCGGGTGAAGTACGCGACCGACGTTCGCGCGCACGCGATGGACGCGCTGAAGATCGACCCGAAGCATCCGGGCGCCCTGCACGTGATGGGGATGTGGAACGCGGAGGTCATGCGGCTGAACGGCCCCACGCGCTGGATCGCGAAGAATATTCTGGGTGGTCAGGTGTTCGGCTCGGCGAGCTGGGACAATGCGGTGCGCTACATGGAGCAAGCGGTCGCGGTAGATCCGAGCCGCATCTCGCACCACATCGATCTCGCGGAGATCTATCGCGACAGGAAGAACAAGGCTAGAGCGCGCGAAGAGTTCCAGCAGGTGCTCTCGATCCCCGCCGCGGATTACAACGATCGCTTCTACAAGCAGCGCGCGGAGAAGGGACTGAAGTCGCTGTGAACTGAAGGGGCCGGGGGCCAGGGGTGAGGGACTGCGGTAGCGACAACCGCGGTTCCTTTCCCCTGGCCGCCGGCCCCTTCGCAGTACTCAGTCGTCCGCCTCGGTCTCGTCGTCCGCTGCCGCCTTGCGGGCGCGGCGAAGGCGGATCCTGTCGCGCGCGGCGCGCGCCGCCTCCTTGAGCTCGAAGGCGAGGTCCTCCCACTTCTGCTCCGCGTCGTGCCCGAAGCGGCGCGCGCGTCTCGCGATCCCGGCGCGACGCTCCGGTCCCGTCTCGTCGGTGAAGAGCAGCGCGAGGCCGGCCCCGATCGCCGCGCCGGCCGCGATCCCGGTGGCGACGACGGCGATCTGCTTCCAGTCGCGGGCTTCCTCAAAGGAACGTCCGCGAGGAGTGGTGCGCCCCTTCCCCGCCGTCCCGGCGGTTCTGCGCTGGCCGCGCCCCTCGCCATTCGAGGGCCGGTCGCGGAAGCCCGTTCGGGCCCCCGAGGTTTCACGGGTTGCGTTTCCTATACGGGTCGGATTCGGGGCGTAGGACATCGTACCGAGGCTCTCCAGGCTGGTAAGGAACTTGCTTCTCTCTCGGGGAACGTACTTTCGGCCGTCCCCCGTTCAGGTTCCGGGAGACTCTTTTGCATACTTTCCGGTCAGACCGGACCATCCCGTGACACTACACGACACTGCAGCGCTCGCCGGCCCAGGTGGGGAGACGTCCTCCTCGCGCGCGAGCGGCGCGAGGACTGGCATGACGCCCAATGGCAAGACCGTCCTCCTCGTCGAGGACAACGAGGACAACCGCATCGTCTATTCCACGATCCT
>DATAIN010000795.1:0-2929 GCA_036262635.1 Gemmatimonadaceae bacterium
CAACTGGAACGCCTTCGTCTTCCAGAACGACGCCTTCAACTGGGGCGGCCGGCCGGTCTTCCACGGCTACTCCGCGCGCACGAACGCGACGCTGAAGAGCTTCTGGTCGGTGAACCTGGGGGCCAGCTGGTCGCCGAAGTACTACGACGACGTCCTCCTCCGCGGCGGTCCCGAGGCGGCGCAGCCGTCGAGCATCTACAGCGACATGAGCCTCGGCACCGACTCGCGCCGCCGCGTCGTCGGCAACCTATCCGCGGCGTACGCGCACGACGTCCTCGGCGGCTACTCCAAGGAAGCGAGCATCAAGATTGACTTCCGCCCGACGTCGAACGTGCACGTCAACGTCGGGCCGGCGTTCGAGCAGCTCTACGACACCGAGCGGTGGGTGCGGACCATCGCCGACACCACCGCGAACGCGACCTTCGACCGCCGCTACGTGCTCGCCGCGCTGCGCCAGAACACCCTCTCGCTCGAGACGCGCATGGACGTCACCGTCTCGCCGACGCTGAGCTTCGTGATGTACGTGCAGCCCTTCGTCTCGGCGGGGCGCTACAACGGCTTCAAGGAGTTCCAGACGCCGGGGCAGTTCGATTTCGCCGTGTACGGCGCGAACAACTTCGCGCGCGACACCATCAGCTACGACCGGAAGACGCAGCTCTATACCATCGACCCGGACAAGAGCGGTCCGGCGAAGCCCTTCACGCTGGGCCAGCCGAACTTCAACTTCCGCTCGCTGCGCGGGAACGCGGTCGTGCGGTGGGACTATCGCCCCGGCTCCTCGTTGTATCTCGTCTGGCAGCAGGAGCGGAGCGACGCCGTGCGGTACGGCGAATTCCAGGCGCGTCGCGACGTCGGCTCGATCTTCCGCACGATCCCGACGAACGTCTTCCTGATCAAGGCGACGTACTGGCTCGCGCGTTAGGCGGGCGAGCGCCGAGGTCGTCGGCCTACCGCGACATCGCCCGGATGAGCACCGCCATGCCGGCGGCGAATACGGCGAGAGTGCGGGGTGTGCTGTACACGCGCTGCCGGATCGAGGCCGGGTCGCCCGGGGCGAGAATCGTCGCACGGGCGATCCCCGCGCAGTTGTCGGAGCGATCGACGGCGTAGACCGAGCGGACGGGATAGAAGGTGAGCGTATCCCCACGCCGCGAGTCGAGGATCCCCGTGATCTCGATCGCGCGGCAGCGCAGCGCGAGCGGCATCAGCACCGTCCCCTCGTAGACCTCGACCGGCGTCTTCGACGCGACGCGAACCAGCTCACCGGAGACAGGTGCCGTCCGCCCCGGGCGGTAGGAGTAGCAGCCCGCGGCGAGCAGCACGGCGAGCGCGATGGGAAAGGGACGAAGGCTCGTCATGCAGCGAAGCTGTCTCGCCAACCCGCTCCACGCAACTCGCGGCTCGGCGCCGACACGAAGGCACGGAAAACGGCGAAGGGGCACGAAGCTCTGGCCGAGCCTTCGTGCCCCTTCGTGCCTTCCTGGTTATCGCGGAGACCGCGGCGCCGCCTAACGCTGCGAGGAAGCCGTCGACCGCCGAGTCGCGACCGGAGGCGCCGCCTTCGCGACCTTCGCCACCGGAACGGGCAGCGCGACTCCGCCGAGCGGGCCCTTGCTGACGATCAGCGGCGCGTCGAGCGTCCGTGGGAAGTGCCGGTCGTGGAAGCCGGGGCTGATCACGCTGCGGTCGTAGCCCGGCAGGAGGCGCGGCCGCACCGTCACCATCTGCGGCGTGGGGAGCACGCCGCGGATCTGGATCGTGCGCGGCTGGTCCGCGGCTGGCTTGGCGGTTCGCTGCTGCGCTCCGGCGTCGGAGGCGCAGACCGCGCCGGCGACGAGCGCGCAGACCACGGCAGCATTGAGGTGTCGCATCATCTCGCGGATCCAGGGGACCGATGGGGGCGTTCTCATATAAGGACGCGCGAGGGCGGGGATCGTATCGGGTCGGGAAGGGGCGGCCGGGAGCCCCCGGCGAGGGCCCGGGGGCCGGGGCGCCGGAGGGCGCACGCACGCCCGTTGCATGGCTACGGAGACCTGTCCCTCAACGAGGCCACCATGCGCGCCAGGCTCTGCACGCTCGCCCTCGCGGCCGTCGTCCTCGGCTGCGGGGACTCCAGCAGCCCGAAGTCGATCGCCGGCAGCTACCCCCTCGTCAGCGTCGATGGCCACAGCGTGCCGACGATCGCGATCCAGGAGACCGGCTACACCCTCGAGGTCCTCTCGGGGAACGTCACCATCAACGCGAACGGCACCTTCGCGGACACGTACACCATTCGCGAGACGCTGAACGCGACGACCTTTCCACCCGCGACCATCGCCTGCAACGGGACGTGGACGCGGTCGGGGAACGACCTGATCCTCGAGGAGACGGCGACCAACGTCTGCGGCGACTACGGCTCGGCGACGTGGGACGGAAACAACACGATCACGATCGACTGGCAGAGCCTGGGGGTGCCGGTGGTGCATCGCCGTTAGGCGGGGAGCGCGCAGCGCTCAGCGTCGCCGCACCACCCCGAGGTAGAAGACGTTCCCGTCGAGCCCCGGGTTGTACGGCGCGGTCCACGCGTTGGACAGGTGGTGGAACTTCCAGCCGAGCAGCAGTGCGTGGCGCTCCCCGTGCGCGACGCGGAGGCCGGCGCCGAGCTCGAAGGTCGCGTTCAGCCGCCGCGCTTCCGGCTCGGGAGTGTTGCGCGTGAACCAGAGGAACCCCGCGGCCGCCGCGAAGTACGGCCGCACCACGCGCATCCGTGGCCCGAAGAGCTCGAGGCCGAGCGGGCTCGCGCCGAAGCCGTACACCGGACCGCGCCCCGTCTGCTCGAGGACGTCGACGCGCTCCCCCCTCCGAGAGATCGCGTGCGCGACGACGCGGTCGGTGTAGTAGGGATTGTTCGTGACGACGGCGAGCGGGATCGCATCGACGGTCGCGGCGA
>DATAIN010000796.1:0-1600 GCA_036262635.1 Gemmatimonadaceae bacterium
TCTACAACGTCGACGGCTGGGGCGCGGGGTTCTTCGACATCGACGAGCGCGGCCACGTGGTCGTGCGTCCCGACAAGGAACATCCCGAACGGCAGCTCAGCCTCTACGACCTGTCGCGCGACCTCGAGGAGCAGGGCGTCGCGCTGCCGGTGCTGCTCCGATGCTCGGACATCCTCCGCTCGCGCATCGAAGCGCTGAGCGAACGGTTCGCGAATGCGATCCGCGAGTACGAGTACCTCGGCGGCTACACCACCGTCTACCCGATCAAGGTCAACCAGCAGCGCCATGTCGTCGAGGAGATCGTCGAGTTCGGGAAGCGCCACGGGGTCGGCCTCGAGTGCGGGAGCAAGCCGGAGCTCCAGGCGGTCCTCGCGCTGAGCGAGACGGCCGAGCACCTCATCGTCTGCAACGGCTACAAGGACGAGGAGTTCATGCGCCTCGCCCTCATGGGGCAGAAGCTCGGGCACCAGGTCTTCATCGTCATCGAGCAGCTCCACGAGATCGACACGCTGCTTCGCGTCGCCGACGAGCTGGGGGTGCAGCCGACCGCGGGGATCCGGATCAAGCTCGCCTCGGCGGGCTTCGGCCGCTGGGCGCAGAGCGGGGGAGAGAAGTCGAAGTTCGGGCTGAACGCGGCGGACCTCGTCAAGGCGATCGACAAGTTCCGCGCGGCGGACCGCCTCGACGTCGTGCGGCTGATCCACTTCCATCTCGGCTCGCAGATCACCGACATCCGCTTCATCAAGCACGGCCTGCAGGAGATCGCGCGCTTCTACGCCGAGCTGCGCGGGATGGGGGTGAACATCACCCACGTCGACGTCGGCGGCGGGCTTGGCGTCGACTACGACGGGATCAACTCGACGTCGGTGTCGTCGGTGAACTACTCGCTGCAGGAGTACGCGAACGACGTCATCTACACCTTCGCCGAGTCGTGCCGGGATCTCGAGCTGCCGATGCCGCACGTGATCAGCGAGTCGGGGCGCGCGCTGACCGCGCACCACGCGCTGCTCCTGCTCAAGGTGATCGACGTCGAGAGCGGCGCCGAGCCGCCGATCCCCGAGGTGAAGGAGGAGGACCACCAGCTCCTCCACGAGATGCTCGAGGACTATCGCGGGCTCACGAAGAAGAAGCTCTCGGTCCGGAAGGTCCGCGAGACGTACCACGACGCGACCTTCGACAAGGAGCGCGCGCAGCAGCTGTTCAACAGCGGCGTGCTCTCGCTGCGCGGCCGCGCGATGGCGGAGCAGCTCTACGCGGCGACCATCAACGCGATCTCGAAGATCGCGCAGAAGGACCGCGACGAGTACGAGGACATCATCATGGACCTCGACGCGGCGCTCGTCGACCGGTACTTCTGCAACTTCTCGCTCTTCCAGTCGCTCCCCGACAGCTGGGCGATCGACCAGCTCTTCCCGATCATGCCGATCCACCGGCTGAACGAGGAGCCGGGTCGCCGCGGCACGCTGCAGGACATCACCTGCGACAGCGACGGGAAGATCGACCGCTTCGTCGGCGACAAGAACGGGCGCCCGAGCCTCGAGCTGCATCCGTTCGACGAGAACGAGCCGTACATCCTCGGCATCTTCCTCACCGGGGCGTA
>DATAIN010000797.1:0-5371 GCA_036262635.1 Gemmatimonadaceae bacterium
TCCTGCGGACTGAACGGCTTCGTCAGGTAATCGTCCGCCCCCAGCGAGAGGCCGCGGATTCGATCTTCCTCCTCGCGCCGCGCCGTCAGCATCAGCACGGGGACGTCGCGCGTCTGCTGGGCGGCGCGCAGCCGTTCGAGCACCTCGAAGCCGGAGAGACCGGGAAGCATGAGGTCGAGGACGACGAGCGCGGGCTCCTCCTCGCGCGCGCTGGCCAGCGCCTCGTCGCCGGTGCCGGCGGTCGAGACCCGGTACCCCGATTTCGCGAGATGATAGGCGACGAGCGCACAGATATCGGGCTCGTCGTCGACGACGAGGATCCGCTCGCCGGCGCCGGGTGGCGCGCCAGCCGCGGTCACGCGCGCACCGCGGCGACCCGGCCGCGGATCTTCGCGACGAGCATCTCGATCGCGACTTCGTTGTGGCCGCCCCGCGGGACGATCACGTCCGCGTAGCGCTTGCTCGGCTCGACGAACTGGAGGTGCATCGGTTGCACGGTGGAAAGATACTGCGCGAGAATCTCGTCGAGCGGCCGCCCGCGCTCCGCGATGTCCCGGCGAATGCGTCTGATCAACCGGATGTCAGGATCGGCGTCCACGAAGACCTTCACGTCGCACAGGGCGCGCACGCGCTCCTCCGCGAAGAGCAGAATGCCGTCGATCACGACGACCAACGCGGGATCGATCCGTTCGGTTCGGGCGGTGCGGGCGTGCGTGACGAAGTCGTACACCGGCTTCTCGATCGGCCGGCCGGCGCGCAGCTCCGCGAGGTGCTCGACGAGCAGATCGATGTCGAGCGCCTCGGGATGATCCCAGTTCACGCGCCGGCGCTCGTCCATCGGCAAGTGCGAGAAGTGGCGGTAGTACGCATCCATGTCGATGAACGCGACGTCCGGCGCCGAGAGCGATGCGGCGATGCGGCGTGCGACGGTGGACTTGCCGGAACCGGATCCACCGGCGATGCCGACGATCAGCGACACCGTTCCCTCGACGTGAGCGCATCCGCCTGAAGCTGGTTATGGGCCCGCGGAGAAGGGAGCGTTCGGCCTGTCACGATTCGGTATCGGGAGCGGGGAAGTTCGCGGCGCGATGGAAACTCGCGAGCCGCCCAACGGCAGTCAACGCACACTCCCACCCCCGAGCGGCGCCCGCTAGCTTGGATGAATGCCACAGACCATCTCGCGACGCGCGGTTGCTGCGCTCGTCGCGGCGCTCGGCGCATGCGCCCGGCCGCCCGCTCCGGCCCCGACCGTCCCCGTGCCGTCAGGGGTGGCAGCGACATGCGGCGACACCGCCCGGCTTCTCGTCGCGACGACCACCGACGTCCACGGCCGGCTCCGCGGTTGGGACTACGAGCTGAATCGCCCGGACAGCGGCCGGGGCCTGACGCGTGCGGCGACGATCGTCGACTCGCTGCGCGCGGCGAACCCGGGGCGTGTGCTGCTGCTCGACGCCGGCGACCTGCTGCAGGGCAACATGCTCGCCTACGTCGCGGCGCGCGTGTCCGCGGACACGATCGTGCCCATCGTCGCCGCGATGAACGCGATGCGCTATGACGCGGCGGCGATCGGCAACCACGAGTACAACTATGGCGTGCCGTATCTCGACCGCGCGGTGGCGCAGGCGGGGTTCCCCTTCCTGTCGGCCAACACCTATCGCGTGGACGGCTCGCACGCCTACCGTCCGTTCGCGATCGTCGAGCGGTCAGGAGTCCGCGTCGGGATCGTCGGCGCGACCACGCCGGGCGTGATGGTCTGGGACCGCGACAACGTCGCCGGGCGCGTGACGTTAGGCGACATCGTCCCGGCGGTTCGCGCGGCCGCGGATTCGGCGCGCGCGGCGGGCGCCGAGATCGTCGTGGTCACGGTGCACTCCGGACTCGATGAGCCGTCGAGCTACGACACGGCCGCGACCGGGCTTCCGGGCGAGAACGTGGCCGCGCGCGTCGCCCGCGAAGTGCCCGGCCTCGCGCTCGTCGTCTACGGACACTCGCACAAGCAGAACGCGGGCGCGATGATCGGCGACACCCGCGTGCTCCAGGCCAGGAACTGGGCGGCGAGCGTGGCGTGGGCCGAGCTGCCGGTGGTGCGCTGCGGCGGCGCGGCGCACGTCGTCACCGCGCAGGAGACCAGCAACCTGATCCCGGTGACCGGCCGCGCCGAGCAGGATGCAGTGCTCGCCGCCACCGAGGCGATCCATCGCGAGACCGTCCGCTACGTGACCGCGCCGCTGGGCACGACGCCGGTGGCGTGGAATGGCGACTCGGCGCGCGTCCGCGACACGCCGATCGTCGACTTCGGGCTCGAGGTGATGCGTGCGACCGCGGGCGCGGATCTCGCCGCCGGCTCGGCGTTCACCTTCGCGGGGCTCGACAGCGGGGACGTCAGGATCGCCGATCTCGCGCGGATCTACCCGTACGACAACACGCTGCGCGCCGTGCGGATCTCGGGTGCGCAGCTGCGCGCCTATCTCGAGCAGGCAGCGAAGTACTACGGCACGTACGGCGACACGACGCAGCCGGTGCTCGATCCGAACATCCCCGGCTACAACTTCGACATCGTCGCCGGCGCGGATTACGTGCTCGACCTCGCGAAGCCGATCGGCACGCGCGTGACATCGCTCAGCGTCCGGGGACGCGAGGTGCAGCCCACCGACAGCTTCACGCTCGCGCTCAACAACTACCGGCAGACGGGCGGCGGGGGCTACTCGATGATCTCCGGCGCACCGGTGACGTATCAGGGGACCGAGGAGATCCGCATCCTGCTCGAGCGGGAGCTGCGCCGCCGGGGCACGATCCGCCCCGCCGATTACTTCCACCAGAACTGGCGCATCGTTCCCGGCGCCGCGATCGCGCGGGCCTACGCGGCGATGCACCGCGGAGTGGGCGACAGGGACGGCACCCGCATCGCCGCCGTGCAGCCGCGGCCGGCGAACGAGCGGTACATCCGCATCATCGCGACGAACGACGTGCATGGCGCGCTCGAGCCGCGCCCGGACGCGAGCGGCGCCCGTCGCGGCGGGCTCGCGTATGTCGCGACGGCGATCAAGGAAGCAGCAAACGACTGCAAGCCGCCACGCTGCTCGACGCTCATCCTCGACGGCGGGGACGAGTGGCAGGGGACGCCGGCGTCGAACCTCGCCTACGGCCGTCCCGGCGTTCGAATCTTCGAGACGATCGGCACCGCGGCCTCCGCGCTCGGCAACCACGAGTTCGACTGGGGGATCGATACGCTGCGCGCGCGGATGCGCGAGGCGCGCTACCGCATCCTCGGCGCGAACGTCCGTGACACCACGGGTGCCGACGTGCGCTGGATCCGCGACGACACCATCGTGACGCGCGCGGGCTACCGCGTCGGCATCATCGGGCTCTCGACGGTGAGCACGCCGCGCACCACCCGCGCCCGGAACGTCGCTGCATTGCGCTTCCTCCCCGAGGCGCCCGTGGTCGACTCGCTGACTCGCCGGCTGCGCTCGCGGGGGGCCGACATGGTCGTCGTGATCGCGCACGCGGGCGCCTTCTGCGACAGCACCGGCAGCATCGACTGCAAGGGCGAGATCATCGATCTCGCGAACGACCTCACCGAGCCGGTGGACGCGATCGTCTCGGGGCACACGCACACCCGCGTCGACGCCGTCGCCAACGGGATTCCGATCGTGCAGGGACGCTCGCGCGGCGAAGCGATCGCGATCGCCGACATCTATCCGTCGCTGCGCGGCAAGGCGGACACCGCCACGGCGCACGTGCGCGAGATCTTCACCGACTCGCTCGCCCCGGATCCGGCCGTCGCGGCGATCGTGCAGCGCGCCGTCGCGAGCGTCGGCAGGAAGATGGCCGAGCGCGTCACCACGATCGCGACCACGATGACGCGCTCGGGCACCCAGTACCCGCTGGGCAACCTGCTCGCCGACGCGCAGCGATGGGGGACGAAGGCGGATGTCGCGGTGATGAACAACGGCGGGATGCGCGCGAATCTCCGCGCGGGACCGGCGGCCTTCGGCGACCTGTTCGAGGTGCAGCCGTTCGGCAACACGATGTTCCGTTATACGATCACCGGCTCCGCCCTCCGCGCATACGCCGAGAAGATCGTCGGGAAGCGCCTGAACGCTCACGTCAGCGGCATGATCATCCGGTACGACTCGTCGCGCCCCTCGGGAAGCCGCATCGTCTCGCTCACCCTCGCCGACGGCCGTCCCGTGGTGGACGAGGGGACCTATACGCTCACGATGAACGACTTCATGGCGACCGGAGGCGATGGTCTCGACCTGGGCGCAACGGCGCTCGAGGTCGAGGACCTGCAGAGCGTGGATGTGGACGTGCTGGCCGCGTACCTCCGCGCGCAGAAGGCGCCGGTCCAGGCGCCGGTCGAGCAGCGGATCGTCGACGTCGCACCCGGAGTGTCGCAGTGACGCTCGGTCGCACCGCGCGGGAGCGCTGAGCGTGCCGAATCTCGATCGCGATCTACTCCGCCGACTGCCCAAGGCGGAGCTGCACTGCCATCTCGACGGCTCGGTGCGGCCGGCGACGCTTCTCGAGCTCGGCGCGGAGCAACGCGTCGTGATGCCGGCACAGACCGAGGAGAGCCTGCGCGAGTACATGATCGTGCGCGACGCACGGAATCTCGAGGACTACCTCGCGCGCTTCGAGGTGACGCTCTCGGTGATGCAGACCGAGGCGGCGCTCGAGCGGATCGCCTACGAGCTCGGACTCGATGCGGCGGCGGAAGGCGTGCGCTACATCGAGGTGCGCTACGCGCCGGTGCTGAACATTCGCGGCGGACTCTCCCTCGGCGCCGCGGTGGAAGCGCCGCTGCGCGGGCTCGCGCGTGCGGAGCGCGAGCGGGGGATCATCGGACGCGTCATCATCTGTGGCATCCGCAACATGTCGCCGGAGGTGTCGCTGGAGCTCGCACGGCTGGCCGTCGACTACCGGAAGCAGGGGGTGGTCGGCTTCGACCTGGCCGGCGGGGAAAGCGGAAACCCCGCGTCGCTCCATGTGAAGGCGTTCGAGCATGCACGCTGCAACGATCTCGCCTGCACCTGCCACGCCGGGGAGGGCGACGGCGCCGAGTCGGTGCGGCAGGCGGTCCACGTCTGCGGAGCGAGCCGGCTCGGACATGCGACCCGGCTGATCGAGGACGAATCGCTGCTCGAGTACGTGAACGACCGCCGGATCGCACTCGAGATCTGCCTGACCAGTAACGTGCAGACGCGGGCGACGGACTCGTACGAGACCCATCCCCTCCGCCAGTATTACGAGCGGGGTCTCAACGTGGTGCTGAACACCGACAACCGACTGATGAGCGGCGTGAGCCTCGTGGACGAGTACGAGCACGCGGCGCGGCTCGGCTTCGGCTTCGACGACCTGGCGACCA
>DATAIN010000798.1:0-4394 GCA_036262635.1 Gemmatimonadaceae bacterium
CACCAACGACCGCTTTCCAGACGATCCGCGGAAGGACATGTTCGGCGGCAGGAGCGTCGCCAACGGGCGGACCATCTCCGCCACCGTCACCCCGATCAAGGGCGACCGCGACTGGTTCGATGTCGAGATCGACGTTCGCCCGACACCCGGTGCACCGCCCGTCGCCGGCGAGGTGACCTTCTACCTCCACCCGACCTTCAACCCGCCCATCAAGCTGGTGGTGGCACACGACGGGGTCGCCTCGCTCAGTCTCGTGAGCTACGGCGCCTTCACCGTCGGCGCGATCGCCGACGACGGCGCGACGGAGCTCGAATTCGACCTGGCGACGATCGAGGGTGCGCCGAAGCGCTTTCTCGAGAATTGAAGCGAGCGCCCAGCGCCGTTCGCCGAGCGCTGAGCGCCCCCTCAGTGCAGCCTCGGCCCCGTCGGCTTCTCCCCCGGCTTGTCCACGAAGCTCACCGGCCAGCCGAACTGGAACCGCGAGTGCTCGCGCCGCTCCTTCGGCACGCCGACCATCGCCTTCACCATCGGGAAGAGCTCCTTCTGCGTCCCCGTGAGGATCGTGTCGATGACCTCCGGCTGCTCCCAGAAGATCTTCCAGTACGCCTTCTCGCTCGCTTCCGCGCTGTCGAGCTCCACCTTCCCCGGCTCGTGGCCCCGCCGCTGGGCGAGGAACCTGCCTAACGGCACGTACACGGCGCGCACCCGCGACGAGTACACCGAGTCGGCGTGGTGGATCCGCGCGAGCTGGTCGTTCGTGAGGAAGAGCGAATCGCTCTCCGAGGCGACCGCCTTGTAGATGTCGCTCGTCCGCGAGAGGTAGAAGCTCGCCAGCGAGTCCGCGCCGCGCTGCTCCCACTTGTTGTCCGGTCCGCGCACCGGCTCGAGCGCGCGGCGGAGCTGCTGCACCGGGTACGGGACGGCGAGGTCGATCGAGAAGTCGAGCGAGATCCGGAACGGCGCCCGATAGAGGCTGCGCCCGGGCCGCGTGTCGGCGAAGCGCGGGTTCACGTCGTAGCGGAACCGCTTCGCCGTCGCATCGAAGCCACGCGGCACGAGCAGCACCGGATCGGGACGGTCCTGCGATCCCCAGCCGCGAAGGTCGTTCCCGTGCAGCATCTGATCGACCCCGGCGAGGACGTTCTCGAGGTAGATGTTCGCGCTGAGGCGCCGCTGCCACTTCGCGGGAAGGCGCGGGCTGATCTGCACGTTCAGCGACTGCGTCCACGGCCCGCGGCATCCGTTGCGCGCGGCCACGGTGCCGAGATAGCGGCGCACGCACTCGCGCGCCGTCGACGAGCCGCTTGCAAGCAGTGAGCGGATCTGATCGTCGAGTCGCGCGTCGCCGCTGCCTGACGCGGGAACGAATGCGCGGTCCCCCCACCGCCCGTCGCCGTTCAGGTCACCCTGAACGATCGGTGTGAAGGGAAGCCCGCTCTGGATGCGCGAGAACAGCGTGATCGTCGCCGACTTCGGGACCTCGAACCCGCCCGAGATGAGGAAGACGTGGCGCGCGTCGTTCGCGCTCGGCGCCCACTCGCGCGCACGCGGATCGCCGAACGCGGCGCCGTCGAAGCCGCGATACTGCCGCCGCGTGCTCTGCAGCGTGTAGGTGATCGACGTGTACACCGGGAGCCGCCACTTGAAGACGTCCGGCTGGATCGTCGTCGTCAGCTGTCCGCCGTAGCCGCGCAGGTCGCTCACCCGCATCCCCACGGTGCTGTACTGCGCCGACCGCCGCGACTCGGCCGCGGATACGCTGCCGCTGCTCGTGTCCACTCCGCTGGTCGAGACGTACATCGTGCGCGCGCCCTCGCCGGCCCCGTCGAGGACGAGCCGCGGCGCCCCGGAGAAGTTCACGTCCACCGTGCCCGGCTGGGCGAGGTCGTAGGAGCCGAGCACTCCGACCTTCAGCAGGACCTTCTGGATGTCCGTGGACCAGTCCAGCGAGGCGCGCCAGCTGTGCGGGACGTCGTACTTCGGCGAGATCAGCGACACCGACGGCGCTCGCTCGGCGAGCACGCCGCCCCCTCCCGCGCACTGGGTGGGGATGGTCGCCGGATCCGCCGCGAACCGCGACCAGTTGGCCGCCGGTACCGCCGAGCCCACGCACGAGAGGAGCAGCGTCCCGCCTACGGCGTTCGCCTGCGAGAGCACATCGGGACGCAGCAGGTCGCGGAACATGCCGACGCCCCCGCGGATCGTCCCGACCGCGCTCCGGTAGAATTTCCCCATCGGCCCCCAGTTGCTCCCGGTGCCGTTGTCCTTGTCGGTGTTGTAGGTCCAGGTGAAGCCCGCGCGCGGGCTGACCTCCAGCTTGGTCGGCGCGGCGCCGGTCTTCACGCCTAACGCGCTCTCGAGCGCCGCGTCCTTCGGCGGGCTGTCGAGGAAGCCGTCCGCCTCGACGCGCGCACCGTAGATGAAGCTGAAGCGACGCATCGGCACGTAGGTATGCGCGAAGGCGCCTGCAGCGTTCCACACCTTGCCGCTCCGATCGGGCGCGGCGAGCGTCCGCGAGAAGCTCGACGGCTGCCCCGCGGCGAGGTCGCCGATGCTCGCGTAGCTGAAGGTGCCGAAGCGGTTCCCCGCCCCCGCCTGCGACAGCCCATCGGCGCGCCCCCAGAGCTGCGTGCGCAGCCGGTGCCGCGAGCCGCGCCGGTACCAGTAGCTGTCGTTCGCTCCCTCGAGCGTCCACCGCTTCTCGTCGCTGAACATCGAGCCCCCGCCGAGCGAGACGCCGGTGACGTCGACGTCCGTCGTCGGGTCGATCCCCTGTGAGCGGACGAGCACCGAGGCGCCCGGGAGCGTGAGATAGGGCGACGAGCGCGTGCTGACCTGGCTCGCCGCGAAGCGCGTCTCGTTGAGGGTGTTGCGAAGCGCGCCCAGATATTCGCCGATGAGGAGCTGCACGCCTAACGTGCGGTCGCGCTGCTCGCCGCCCGCGCCCGGCACGGTGAGCGGGCCGAAGCCGAGCGCGCCGGACTTCGTGAAGCCGGCGTAGGTGAGCAGGGCGCGCGTCTTCAGGGTGTCGCGCGTGTCGTCCACCCGTCCCAGCCAGGTGATCGCGTCGCGCGTCCGTTCCTGCGGCACCGCGCTCGACGTGCCGAGCAATCCGAGCGGGCCGGCGACACCGAGCAGTCGCGCCGCCGAGTCTGGCGAAAGGCCGGCGCGGACGAGCGTCGCCTGGTCCGCGTCGAGCAGCGTCGCGGGATCGCTGATCGAGCGCGCCACGTCGAGGGCGACGTTGTACGTCATCGCCTGTCGGATGATCTCCCCGTCGGCGCCGATGCTCCCGCGGAAGCCGCCGACGGGGACGCCCGCCGTGCGTCCGACCGCGTCGGTGTACTGCAGTGCGCGCGGGTCGAAGGTGAGCTGCGCGCTCCGCTGCTGGTACATGCGGCTCCCCGGCGAGAGCCGGACGTCCACGTTCGCGCCGGCGAACCCGCCCCGCGTCGCGTCGAAGGTCGCGCCGGTGACGCGCGTCTCGGTGTGCGCGGCCCGGGGGATCGAGCCGGCCGCCATCCCCATCCCGTTCAGCGTCGTCAGGTTCGACTCCGCGCCGGAGCCGAGGATCGACGGACCGTTAGGCGTCATCGTGACGCCGGGGATGGTGGACGCGGTCGCCGAGAGGTTGCCCGAGACGCTCGGCGGCACCTGCGCCTCGACGCCCTCCTGGTAACTCTCGGCGGACCCGGTCTCGCGGTCGTACGGGCTGACGTCGTTCCGCGCCCGCTCCGGCTTCTGCGCGGTGACCTTCACCTCGGCGAGCGTGGTCGCGTCGGGGGCGAGCTGAAAGTCGGCGCCGAGCTCGGTCTCGCCCCCCTCCCGCTGCACGCGCCGCCGCGCGCTCTTCCGGCCGAGCGCGGTGACGTAGACGAGGTAATCACCGGTGCCGGGCTCGAAGCGGATCGAGTATCGACCCGAGCTGTCCGTGCTCGCCTGCTGTACGAGGCGGTCGGGACCGCGCGTTATGATCACCGTCGCCCCGGCGATCGCCCGCGCCGAGTCGTCGGTGACGCGTCCGCGGATGACGTCGGCCGCGCTGTTCTGGGCGGCGAGCGTCGAGGCGGGAAGGAGGATCAGAGCGGCGAGCGCCGCGCGGATGAATGCAGCAGCCATGAGGGCGGGAGCGTGGGGAGCAGGTGACGCTTGTCTGACAATCCCCGACGGGGAAATGGTTGACCGGGTTTCCGGATCGAGGAATCGGAGCTCGGGGTGAGCGCCGGTCGAGATCGCGACGGGTCGGGCATCACGCGTTGGGCGGCTTTGATAGGGTAACTGCAACCACATTCGAGGAACGCCCGAGGCAGTGAGACAGTGAGAACGGTGAGAAGTGCTTTGATGGGTGTGCAGTTGCAGTCCTCCCCACCTCACCGCCTCGGCGTACCAAAGAG
>DATAIN010000799.1:0-4883 GCA_036262635.1 Gemmatimonadaceae bacterium
CGATCGACACCTTCAGCTTGTCGGTGGCCGGCCTGCCGGTGATGCCGTGCACGCGCACGCGGTCGGGCCCCGCCTCCTCCAGCCGGATGCTCGTGAAGTCGGCGACGACGTCGGGGGTGATGTACGAGTGCGGGTCGCCCATCTCGTAGACCAGCTGCTCGGCGACCGTATGCACCGAGACGCGCCCGCCGGTGTGCGGATGCTTCGTCACGACGAACGTTCCATCGGCCGACGCCTCGACGACCGGATAGCCGACGTCGGCCAGGTCGGGGATATTCCGCCAGTCGTAGAGGCAGTTGCCGCCCGAGCACTGCGCGCCGCACTCGATGATGTGGCCGGCGATGATCCCCGCCGCGAGGCGGTTCCAGTCGCCCGCCTGCCATTTGAACTCGTGGCGAAGCGGGGCCATGGTGAGCGCGGTATCGGTCGAGCGCCCGGTGACGACGACGTTCGCGCCGCGCTCGAGCGCCTCGACGATCGGCGCGGAGCCGATGTAGGCGTTCGCGGACAGCACGCGGTCGCGGACGCTGCCTAACGGCTCCCCGGTATCCATGTTCGCGAATGCGTGCCCCTGCGCCATCAGCTCGTCGAGCCGCGGGAGCAGGTCGTCGCCGGTGACCACACCGATCTTCACCTTCCCGGACGCACCACGGGAGCGGGCGACCTCGCGAACCGCCTCGGCGCAGGCTGGAGGATTCACGCCCCCGGCGTTGGCGATGACCTTCACGCCGCGGTCGGCCACGGCGGGCATCACGCTGTCCATCGCACCGATGAAGTCGCGTGCGTAGCCCATCCGGGGATCGCGCTCCTTCTGCTTCTGGAGGATCGACATCGTCACTTCGGCAAGGTAGTCGAGCATCAGGTAGTCCACCTGACCCCCCTCCACCTGGCGCCGCGGCGCGTCGAGCCAATCGCCCCAGAATCCCTGGCCGGCGGCGACACGAACGATACGACTCATACGTCGTCGAAATGTGCGGGTAGGACGAACGGGCCGAGGTGCGGCCCCTCGTTGTGCAGCGAGGCACGGAGCGCCATCGCGATGACCGCGCGCGTATCCTCGGGGTAGACGATCGCGTCCACGAAGCCGCGCGCGGCGGCGTAGCGTGCGTCGAGCTGGTGCTCGTAGTCGGCGCGCATCTCCTCGATCTGCGCCTGGAGCTCCTCGGAGATCGGCGTCCCCGCCTTCTTCGCCTTCTCGATCGCGGGACCATGCACTGCCTGCACCGCCGATTCCCCTTCCATCACCGCCATGCGGCCCGTGGGCCAGCTGAAGATGAAGTCGGGGTCGAAACCCTGCGCCGCCATGGCGTAGTAGCCGGCGCCGGAGGCGTGGTTGATGGTCAGCACGAGCTTCGGGACGCGCGCGGTCGCCATCGCTTCGACGAAGCGTGCTCCGGCCCGGATGATCCCCTCGTGCTCCGCGGCCGCGCCGACCATGAATCCGGACACGTCCTGCACGAAGAGGATCGGGATGCGCTGCCGGTCGCAGCGATCGATGAAGAACGCGACCTTCTCGGCGCTCTCCGTGTAGATGATCCCGCCGAAGCGCGGCTGCTCGCCCGGACGCCCCTTGATGAGTCCCCGCGCGTTCGCGATGATCCCGACCGGGATGCCGTCGATGCGCGCGTCGGCGCAGATCATTTCCTTCGCGAGATTCTCCTGGAACTCGTCGAGCCGCCCGTCGTCGACGAGGGCGCGCAGCAGCGCGTGCGCGTCGTACGACATCCGGTGGTCGGCGGGAAGGAGCTGGTAGATCACCCCGGCCTCGGTCGCCGGCTCGACGACGGCCTCGCCGTCGCCGCGCTCGAGCAGCGGACGCCGCGGCAGGCGGGCGATTCCCTCGCGCAGCCGGCGCAGGCAGTCGTCGTCGTCCTCGGCGAGGTAGTGCGCGACGCCGCTGATCTCGGTGTGCGTCGCCGCGCCGCCTAACGTCTCGCCGTCGATCGACTGCCCGGTCGCGCCCTTCACCAGGTTCGGGCCGCCGAGCCCCATGAAGGAGCTGCCGCGGACCATGATGATCGTGTCGGAGAGCGCCGGGAGGTACGCGCCGCCGGCGATGCACTGCCCCATCACCGCGGCGAGCTGGGGGATGCGCAGATACCGGCGCATCACCGAGTTGTAGTAGAAGATGCGCGACGCGCCGTACTGCCCGGGGAACACGCCCCCCTGGTACGGCAGGTTCACTCCCGCCGAATCGACGAGATAGACGATGGGGATCCGGCAGCGCATCGCGATCTCCTGCGCGCGGAGGATCTTCGTGATCGTCTCCGGCCACCAGGAGCCGGCCTTCACCGTCGCGTCGTTGGCGACGATCACCGCGTGCCGCCCCTCGACGATGCCGACGCCCGTCACCACGCCGGCCGCGGGCGCCTGGCCGTCATAACGGTCGTGGGCGACGAGCAGCCCGATCTCGATGAAGCGCGAGCCTTCGTCGCAGAGCTTCGCGACCCGCTCGCGCGCGGTGAGCTTGCCTTGCGCGTGCTGCCGCTCGATCCGCTCGGGACCGCCTCCCTCGCGCAGCCGGTCCTCGAGCTCGCGGACCTCCGACGCGAGCTGGCGCAGACGCGAGCTCACGTCAGGCTTCCTGACGCTCGCGCTCGACGAACCACTCCTTGATGTAGTCGATCAGATCGGTGGTCGGCGTCCCCGGCCCGAAGAGCTTTCCGACGCCCTTCTTCTGCAGCTCGTCGATGTCTTCCTTCGGGAGGATGCCGCCGCCGGTGAGGAGGATGTCGTCGCGCCCGTGCTCGCGCAGCAGCTCCAGCACGCGCGGGAAGAGGGTCATGTGCGCCCCGCTGAGGATCGACAACCCGACGACGTCCACATCCTCCTGGATCGCCGCGGTCGCGATCATCTCGGGGGTCTGGTGCAGCCCCGTGTAGATGACCTCCATCCCCGCGTCGCGCAGCGCGGCGGCGACGACCTTGGCGCCGCGGTCATGCCCGTCGAGACCGGGCTTGGCGATCAATACTCGAATCGGACGCGTCATCGAAGCAGGAGGATGGGGCGATGGAAACCGGGTGCAATGAACGGAGCGCGGGCGAGCTTCATCCCGAGGACGGTAAAGCTACCGCCCCGCTCGTCGACGCGGCAACGGCTCCTTTCGCGCGACGAGCAGCATCTCGCTCGATCGGCGGCGTAGCGCACGGCGCTCGAATCCGTCGTAGGCGGCCTCCACGACGAGGCCGGCCTCCGCGCACAGCTCCGCGAGGCGCGTGGGAGTGTAGAGGCGGATCCGATGCTCGCGCTCCCCCGAGGATCGCTTCCCGCGCCAGACGCTGCGAATCGTCAGCACGCCCGACAGGCCGTCGAAGCGCCGCTCGTGCGCGACGATCGTCCCGTCCTGCGTCTGCCACCAGTCGCGGCCAAGGAAGCGCGCCATCACCCCGTCGCGACTTCCGCCATGCCAGACGAGGAGGCCGCCCGGCTTGAGGACGCGAGCGAACTCGCGCACGACGCGCGCATCGTCGCCCGGATCGGTGAAGAATCCGAACGAGGTGAAGAGGTTGACGACGGCGTCGAAGCGCTTCGTCCACCGCGTGGGGAGGCGGCGCATGTCGCCGCGCGTGTAGCGGAGCGTCCGCCCGGTTCCCCGGGCTCTCGCCTTCTCGAGGAGATTCGCCGAGTAATCGAGCCCATCGACGTCGAAGCCGGCCTCGGCGAGCAGGTGCGCATGCCGGCCCTGGCCGCAGGGGACGTCGAGCACGCGCGAGCCGGCGGGAAGCTCGAGGAGCTCGAGCAACCGCGTCACCTCACGTCGGTCGCGCTCCAGCGTGAAGAGGGGCTCGTACTCGAGAAGGTACTGATCGTCGAAGTACGAGGTCCACCAGTCGGCGGCTTTCGCCGCCGACTGGTGGCGCTTATTGGAAGTCGCGGCGCTGCGCGCCGCTCCCGCTCCTCTCGCCTCGCGTTGCGACTTTCCAGCGCTCAGAAGAAGACCGGCTCCCGATACGCGCCGAAAACGTCTTCCATCGCGGCGCGGATCTCGTAGAGCGTGCAGTAGGCGCGCGCACAATCGAGAAGCGCCGGCATGACGTTGGTCTTCGTACGGGCCGCGGCGCGCAGCGCGTCGAGCCGCTTGCGGCATTCGGCGTTGTCGCGTCGCTCGCGCAGCGCCGCCATCTTCGCCCGCTGGTCGCGCTCGGCGTCGGCGCCGACCTTCAGCAATGGGATGCTCAGCTCGGGCTCCTCGGTGACGAACTCGTTCACCCCGACGATCACGTGCCGGTGCTGCTCGATCTCCCACTGCTGGCGCGCCGCCGACTCGGCGATCTTGCGCTGGAACCAGCCGTTCTCGATGCCGCGCACCACCCCGCCCTGCTCCTCGATGTCGGCGAAGATGCGCTCGGCGTCCGCTTCCATCTGGTCGGTGAGCGATTCCACGTAGTACGAGCCGCCGAGCGGATCGATGACGTTAGGCACGCCCGTCTCGTAGGCGAGGATCTGCTGCGTGCGGAGCGCGACCTGCACCGCGTACTCGGTCGGCAGGGCGAGGGTCTCGTCCATCGAGTTCGTGTGCAGCGACTGCGTCCCGCCGAGCACCGCGGCCATCGCCTGATACGCGACACGGACGACGTTGTTCACCGGCTGCTGCGCGGTGAGCGTCACGCCCGCCGTCTGCGAGTGGAAGCGAAGGATCATCGAGCGCGGATCCTTCGCGCCGTACTTCTCCTCGAGGCGGCGCGCCCAGATGCGGCGGCCGGCGCGCATCTTCGCGATCTCCTCGAAGAAGTCGTTGTGGACGTCCCAGAAGAACGAGAGGCGTCCGGCGAACTCATCGACCTTCAATCCGCGCTCGATCCCGCGCTCGACGTAGGTGAAGCCGTTCGCGAGGGTGAACGCGAGCTCCTGCGCGGCGGTCGCTCCCACTTCGCGGATGTGGT
>DATAIN010000800.1:0-2472 GCA_036262635.1 Gemmatimonadaceae bacterium
TCTCGGTGATGATCTTCACGCTCGACGAGGAGCTGCACCTTCCCTCGTGCCTCGACGCGCTGCGGTGGGCAGACGACGTGATCGTCGTCGACTCGTTCAGCACCGATCGCACCGCGGCGATCGCGGAGGAGTTCGGCGCGCGCTTCTTTCAGCACGCGTTCACCGGCTTCGGGAGCCAGCGCAACTGGGCGCTCGACTACTGCGCGCCGCGCCATCCCTGGATCCTTATCCTCGACGCCGACGAGCGCGTGACTCCCGAGCTCGCCGAGGAGATCGCGCGGGTGACCCCGAGCGCCCCGGAGCGCGTCGGTGCGTTCAGGGTGAAGCGTCGCTTCTACATGTGGGGGCGGTGGCTTCGTTACAGCTCGCTCTACCCGAACTGGGTGGTCCGGCTCGTCCACCGCGACCGGGTGCGCTACGTCGACCGCGGGCACGCGGAAACCCAGACGGTGCAGGGCGAGGTTCGCGAGCTCGCCCACGATCTCATCGACGAGAACCGCCGCTCCATCGATGAATGGTTCGAGCGCCAGAACCGCTACGCCCGGAAGGAGGCCGAGTACGAGCTGGCCACCGAAGGAGGGGGCGGACTGCGGGCGCTCATCGCGCGCGACCCGCTGGCGCGCCGCGCGGCACTGAAACAGCTGTCATGGCGGCTGCCGATGCGGCCGCTCGCCTATTTTCTCTTCAGCTATGTCTGGCGCGGCGGGTGGCGTGATGGGCGCGATGGACTCGTCTTCTGCCTGATGAAGGCGATCTACCAGACGATGATCGTCGTGAAGAAGTACGACGCGAAGCGCCGCAGCCAGTCGCTCCGCGTCCGGTGACGGCCAGGGCGGGTCTCGCCGTCATCAGCTTCGCGCAGGATGCGGGTGGTGTCGGCTACGTCGCACGGCTTCTCCGGCGTGCGCTTCGCGACGCCGCCGGCGAGCCCTGGACCGCCGCGCTCGATCCCGCCCGGTACTTCGACGTCTCCCTCAGAGAGAGCGGAACGTTCGCGCTCAGGCTTCTCCGGGCGTGCGCGACGCGGCGAGTGGACTGGCTGCTCTTCAACCACGTCGGAGTCGCCCGAGCGCTCAAGGCCGTGCCGGCACCGTTTCGCGTCCCCTACGCGGTCTTCGTGCACGACATCGAGGCGTGGTCTCCCGACCTCGATCCGGCGCGCAAGAGAGCGCTCGCCGGGGCCTCGCTGCGCATCGCCAACTCCGCGTACACGGCTGCCCGGATCGAGGCGACCCACCCCGAGCTCGCGCCGGTGGTGCCGTGTCCTCTCGGCCTTCTCGAGGACACGCCAGCGCCCGGAGCTATCGACGAGACGCTGCTGGCCGCCATGGGCCGCCACGCCGTGCTGATCGTGGGAAGGATCTCGAGCACAGAGCGTTACAAGGGCCACGACGAGCTGCTGGCGGCGTGGCCCACCGTCGTCGCCGCGGTTCCCGCGGCGCGGCTCGTCATCGCCGGCCGCGGGGACGACGTTCCGCGGTTGTCGGCAAAGGCGGTCGCGCTCGGGGTAGGGGACAGCGTGCTCTTTCCCGGCTACGTGAACGAGGCGACGCTGGCGCTGGCGTTCGAGCGTGCCGCGCTGTATGCGATGCCGAGCGCGCGGGAAGGTTTTGGCCTGGTGTATCTGGAGGCGATGCGGGCCGGCATCCCGTGCATCGGCTCCACCACCGACGCGGCGCGCGATGTGATCGTCGACGGCAGGACGGGTTTCCTCGTAGATCGGGCCGATCCCGGGGCCGTGGCGGCGGCGTTGATCGCCCTCCTCACCAACGACGACCTGCGCGGGCGGATGGGGCGCGCCGGGCGAGCGCGGTTCGAGAGCGGGTTCACCTACGAGCATTTCCGCGACCGCCTGCTCCCCATTCTGTCGCGGTCGTTTCCCGGGAGCGTTGCGCGTCGGGAGCGGCCGGGCGCCGCGAACGCGCTTCCGCAGGCGCTGGCCGCCGGCACGGATATTGACCAGATCCCATAGACGCGCCCGCCGGCCGGGCAGCGTCACGTACGGATCATCGAAATCGCCTGCTGCAGCCGTTTCGGAAAGGTCCGGAACGGCGCATTGACTGTTTATCCGCGTAGAATGCCCCCTACCTACATCCTCGGGATCAACGCCTACCACGCCGACGTTTCGGCGGTTCTCCTCAAGGACGGGCAGCTCGTCGCCGCCGTCGAGGAGGAGCGCTTCCGCCGCATCAAGCACTGGGCGGGGTTCCCGACACTCTCGATCCAGAAGGTCCTCGAGATGGCCGGGATCTCGGGCGCCGACGTCGGCCACGTCGCGATCTCGCGCGACCCGAAGGCGAACCTGGTCAAGAAGGGGCTCTTCGCGCTGCAGAAGCGCCCCGACCTCAAGCTCATCCTCGACCGCGTCCGCAACGCGCGGAAGGTGCGCGACCTGCGCGGACCCCTCGCCGGCGCGTTAGGCGTCCCGGCCGACGACCTGCCGAAGATCCACTACGTCGAGCACCACCCCGC
>DATAIN010000801.1:0-5784 GCA_036262635.1 Gemmatimonadaceae bacterium
GTGACGGTCATGAACCCGCGGACGACTTCAGAGCACGTCCGGCGACTCGTGGATGGGCTGGCACGACTCGCTGGAGGCTGATGGCTGGAAGCTGATGGCTGGAAGCTGATGGCTGGAGGCTGATGGCTGGAGGCTGATGGCTGGAGGCTGATGGCTGGAGGCTGATGGCTGGAAGCTGATGGCTGGAGGCTGATGGCTGGAAGCTGATGGCTGGAAGCAAGGGGCCTTCTGCCATCAGCCTCCTGCTTCCAGCCTCCTGCTTCCAGCCTCCTGCTTCCAGCCCCCTATAACGCGCGCCGAATCGCCGCCTCCACGTTCTGCTCCGACCCGACCCCCGTGTACACGATCTTCCCGCTCCGGTCGAGGACGACGATATAGCTCGTCGCGGGGACGTCGTACTTGTCGGCGGCGTCCCCGGTCTTGTCGTAGAGGACCGCGAGCGGGAGCGCGTGCTTCGCCGCGTAGCGCTTCACGAGCGCGGCGCTCTGGTTCACCCCGACCGCGACGCCGACGAGCGCCACCTTTCCCGCGTACTTCTTCGCCGCGGCGGCCATCTGCGGCTCGAGCGCCTTGCAGTTGCTGCACCAGGTCGCCCAGAACTGGATCAGCGTCGGCTTCCCCTTCGCGATGTACTGCGCGAGCTGCGCCGGCTTCCCATCGACGGTCTCGACGGACGCGTCGGGGGCGCGCGTGCCTAACGGGAGGCCGGTCTGGGCGCGCAGCGGAGCCCCGAGGAGCGCGAAGGTCGCTGCTGTCATCAGAATCTTATGAATCATCGAGTTCCTCGTTTCAGGGGCTGGAGGCTGGAAGCTGCAGGCGACCGCGGTTCGTGACGGCGCAGCTGCAACGCCGTCAGCCGATGGCCTCCAGCCTCCAGCAAGCCTCACAGCCACAGCTGTCCCGCCTGCACCAGATACCACTCGCCGACTCCGATCATCACGATCGCGAACACCCGCTTCACCCAGAGCATCCACGCCCCGGCGCGCGGGAGGCGAGCCAGCGATCCCGACGACACTCCCACCACCACCAGCAGCGCGCACATCCCGAGCGAGAAGGCGAACAGGTAGCTGAAGCCGAGCAGCGCGCTCTTCGTGCGCGTCACCCAGGTCAGCACCGCCGCCATCACCGGGGCCGAGCATGGAGCGGCGACGAGGCCGCTCACCGCACCCATCACGAACGCCCCCGAGTAGCGCCCCGCCGCTCCCGCCGTCGCGGCGCGCGTCGTCCAGGCCGACGGGAGCCGCACCGGGATGACGTCGAGCATCGCGAGCGCGGCGATGATCAGCACGTTCGCCATCGCGAAGAGCGCCCACGGGTTCGCGCTGATCGAGCCGAAGATGGTACCCGAGAGACCCGCGAAAAGTCCCAGCAGGGAATACACCAGCGCGAGGCCGAGCACATATGTGAGCGTCAGCCCCACCACCCGGCTCCGCGGCGGCGCGACCGCACCGCTCGCCACACTCTGCCCGCCGACGATCGCCGCGGTGATCGGGATCATCGGATAGACGCACGGGGTCAGACTCGTCAGCACCCCGCCCAGGAAAAGCAGGGGGATGGCGAGCACCGGCGAGTCCGAGAGGTGCGCGGTGAGTGAGGCGGTGTCCAAACGGCGGGGGCCAGGGTTCAGGGGCCAGGACCCCAGTAACATCGCACCCTGTGGCGACGTCCAACAGGCGGGGACCAGCTCGGCGGCTCGGCAACTACGCAACGCGGATTGAGCGGATCTGGCGGATCTGCCGGATCGCTCCGTTCGTGGTCTGGACTCCTCGGCTATTCGCAACGAGCCGCCGTGGTTCGGCGAACGGCTAGTGGAACACAGAGAAAGAAGCATTACCCAGGGAGGACACGGCATCAACCAGGGAGCTCTTGGCGACAGCAACAGCTCCTTTGGTAACGCTGTGTTCTCCTTGGTTGAAGCAGTTTTCTCTGTGTTTTGATAGCTGTTCGCCAAAGCACCCTGCAGCAGCAGTATCCGCGTGATCCGAAGAATCCGCCCGATCCGCGTTGCGTCGTTGCCGAGCGCGGCGTTCGACCACTCTGGAGCAATCGCCATGCGCCCCTTCATGTTCCTCTCGTTCGCTCTCTCCCTCTCCCTCGCCGCATGCGCCTCGCCCGCGCCGGCGCAGCACGAGCATCAGGCGCCGGCGGATTCCACGATGGCGGGGATGCCGGGGATGCAGCACGACGCCGAGCAGTCGATGAGCGGCGCGATGGCGACGAACCCGCACATCCGGATGACCGCGCGCCGTCGCGCCACCGCCGCCGACAGCGCGCGCGCCCGCGCCCTCGTCGACACGCTGCGCCGCGCACTGGTGAAGTATCGCGACGTGAGCGTCGCCGAGGATGACGGGTACAGGATGTTCGCGCCGCAGGTGAAGAACCAGCGCGTCTACCATTTCACCCGCAACATGGCCGCGGTGAAGGCCGCCTTCACCTTCGACGCGAGCTCACCGACGTCGCTGCTCTACACGAAGGATGCGGCGGGGAAGTTCACCCTCGTCGGCGCGATGTACACCGCGCCGCGCCGCGCGAGCGAGGACGACCTGAACGCGCGCGTCCCGCTCTCGATCGCGCAGTGGCACGAGCACGTCGACATCTGTGTCCCGAAGCGCGGCGACACCGCGCGGTGGAAGGAGACCGCGAACGGCCAGCTCCGCTTCGGTCCCGCCGGCGCGATCGCGACGAAGGCCGAGTGCGATGCCGCGAACGGCCGCTGGTTCGACCATCTCTTCGGATGGATGGTCCACGCGAACGTCTTCGCGAGCGACGAGCTCGGGGAGATCTGGGGCGATCATCACGACTCGCACGCGATGATGCACTGAGCTCTGCCGGTTGCGCCGTGCTCCGGGATTCGGAAGGGATGGTCGGTCTCGTGGGGCTGGGGAGGCGGTGAGACCGGGAGGTTGGGAGCAGTTGCTGCTACCGATGGCTGAGCAAGACGGCAGACGGGCCCGAGAGCGCACGCTCCCAGTGCTCCCCACCTCACTGCCTCCCCAGCCCCCTCGCTACCATCCAACCCACTCGCCGAAACCCAGCGCACGGCGCACCCCCACCCACCGCCGGTCGCCGCCAATCCCCACCCCGCCATCCTGAACACCCCATACCTTAAACCCCACACCCCCAAGACTTTACCTCCGATCGGTCACCCTGTCTCCCAGTCGGACATTAGGTCTCTGTAATCATTGCCCGGGCGTGCTCGTCAGTTGTTCGGAGTCTTCGCCATTCGGCGGTCCGTGCCACCGGTCGCGCCCAAAGTCGGGCCGAGCCAGAACCCCCCACGAGCAATGCCTAACGTCATCCGGCCGATCATCGCCGCGCTGGTCGCGGTCGCGCCCTGCGCGAGCCTCGCCCAGGAGCAGACGGCGTCCGCCAATCAGGTGGCCGCCCAGCCCGCGCGCTCGGCCAACCCCGACTCGGTGCCCGTTCTCGTCTACTCCGTGAACCGCGCCCCGGACCGCCCCTTCGATACCTCGCGCCAGGTCACCGTCATCACCGCCGACGAGATCGCGCGTCGCGGACCGGACGGCTTCTATGATCTCCTCCGCGAGGCCGGCGTCTACATGAGCGCGACGAACCCGCA
Organism: Gemmatimonadaceae bacterium; assembly: GCA_036262635.1. Lineage (GTDB taxonomy): Bacteria > Gemmatimonadota > Gemmatimonadetes > Gemmatimonadales > Gemmatimonadaceae > JABFXC01. The sequence goes on from DATAIN010000801.1 coordinate 3,581, forward strand.
GGGGACGTCGCAGGTCGCCGCGATGCGCGGCTGGGAAGGAAAGGACATCCTCGTCCTCGTCGACGGCGTCCAGGTCAACAACGCCCTCTACCGCTTCAATCTCAACCAGATCGATCCGGCGATGATCGACCGCGTCGAGATCGTGAAGGGCGTCGGCTCGGTGCTCGGCAGCGAGGCGTTAGGCGGCATCATCAACATCGTCACCAAGCGCGGCCCGGCGCGCGGCGAGAACGGCGCCTTCCACGCCTTCGCGACGACGCGCTACCAGGGCGGCTCGCAGGCCCTCTCGCAGTCGGGTGAGGTGTACGGCCAGACGTCGAACTTCCGCTATCGCGTCGGCGGCAGCTACCGCGACCACAGCGATCTCGAGCTCGGCGCGAAGATGGGGACGCTCTATCCGAGCGCCTTCACCCAGCGCAGCCTGAACGGGAACCTCGACTGGTTCGTCAACAACGACCGCACCCTCTCGGCGTCGTTCTGGGGACAGCAGATGCGTCCCCCGCGCACCGACCGCTACATCGACCGCACCTACCTCGAGTACTACGAGCCCGAGTTCGATCGTTCGGCGCAGCTGCGCTACAACGACCTCACCGATCGCGGCTGGCAGAACATGCTCCAGATCACGGCCTACTATCACCGTGACGAAGAGGGGATGCAGCGCATCGACGTCAACCGTCCGAACATCTATACCGACCGTCCGACGACCGGGAACCTGGCCGGCCTCAACGTCGAGATGGGCTCGGTGCTCTTCGACTCGCACAGCCTCGTCTACGGCGTCGACGCGACGAACGAGAAGGTCCACTCGACGCTGACGAACACCAACCTGACCACCGGCGCCGTGACCACGGGCCGCGGCCACTACACCGACGGCTCGACCTTCGGCACCGCGGCGGCGTACATCCAGGATCGCATCACCCTCGGCCGCATCGTGCCGACGGTCGGCGTCCGTTACGCGCGCTTCCGCTCGACCGGCTACGAGAACACCGCGTCGGGCGAGTACGATCTCGATCACACCAACTCGGGCCTCTCGGCGTCGCTCAACACGCTGATCATCGCCAGCAACAGCGTGCACTTCGTGGCGAACGTCGTCAGCGGCTTCCGTGCCCCGAACATCGACGACCTCTCGACCATCGAGCGCCGCGTCACGGGGCTCGAGGTGCCGAACCCGGGGCTGATGCCGGAGAAGGTGATGACGTACGAGGCGGGGGTGAAGATCGCCCGCGAGCACTACGGCGTCGACGCCTTCTACTACTACAGCGACGCGAAGGAAGTCATCAAGCGCGGCCCCGGCGTCTACCAGGGGAAGACCTGGTTCGACGCGAACAACAACGGCGTCAAGGACGGCAACGAGCTGAACATCATCCAGAAGCAGAACATCGGGAACTTCCGGATGTCCGGCCCCGAGCTCGCGGCGCACGTCAATCCGACGTCGACCGTGAAGCTCTACGGCAACTACTTCTTCACCGTCGGCCGCGACGTGGACGCGAAGAGCTATCTCTTCCGCCTCCCGCCCGCGAACGGCACGAACGGCATCCGCTGGACGCCTGACGCGGCGCGCGCGCCGTGGGTCGACGTCGTGCACAACTGGGCCGCCGCGCAGCGCCGGCTCAGCCCCGAGGACAGCGTCGACGTCCGCATCGGACGCGACGGCACCGACGGCTACAACGTCTTCTCGGTGCGCGGCGGGCTGGATCTCCTCGACCGCGTGCCGCTCTACGTCGGCGTCGAGAACGTCTTCAACCAGCGCTACCAGTACCATGGTACCGCCGGCTATCAGCCGGGCCGCGAGTTCGTCGTGAGCCTGCGGTACGGGCTGTAAGATGCGCGGCATCACACAGCTCGCTCGCAACCTCGCGCTCGTCGCGCTGCTGGTCGTCAGCAACGCGGCGGCCGCGCCGGCGCAGGGGTACAAGGTCATCGTCAACGCCTCGAACCCCACGACGAAGCTCTCCCGCTCCGAGGTCGCGGCGTTCTTCCTCAAGAAGAACGACAGGTGGTCCACCGGCGCCGCCGCGGTGCCGGTCGATCTCGCCGAGGGCACGGCGACGCGCGACGCGTTCTCGAAGGGCGTGCTCGGCAAGTCCACCGCGACGGTGAAGGCCTACTGGAACCAGATGGTCTTCTCCGGCCGCAACGTCCCACCCCCGGAGAAGAAGTCGGACGCCGAGGTGCTCGCCTACGTTCGCAACACCCCCGGCGCGATC
>DATAIN010000802.1:0-3261 GCA_036262635.1 Gemmatimonadaceae bacterium
GACCCGGCGCGTGCGGACTCGATCGCCGATGCCATTCTCGACTGGCGCGATGACGATGACGAGCCGCGACCGAAAGGAGCGGAGCGCGCGTGGTACCGTGCAACCGAGAGGCTCGCACCGCGTAACGACGCCATTGCCTCATCCGCGGAGCTCCTTCTCATTCGCGGAGTGAGTGCGGTCGGGGGCGTCGATACGCTGCTCGGCGTCGAGGACGAAGGCGTCCAGCTAACGCGTGCGCCGCCCGCCGTAATCGCCTCGCTTCCGGGCTTTGGCAGCGAGGCAATCGCCCGCCTCGAGGAGCTGCGCTTTCGTGGAGAGGTCCAGGGCGACATTCCCGCGCTCGCGGCCGCGCTGTCCCCCGCGGCGCGCGACCTCATGCTTTCGCGATATCCCGAGCTGTCGCGGGTCATCGTCACCGAGCCGGTGGCGTGGACGCTGCGATCGCGCGCGTCTGCTCCGGGTGGCGTGAGCGCCGCGCTCGAGCTGCGCCTGGTGCGAGCGGGAAAGCGGATCGCGATCGTGCGGCGCCGCGACACATGACGATGCGCGTCGGTATCGCGGTCGCGGCGGACGCAGTCCGGGCGGTGTGCGTGCGTGATGACCATCTGCTCTGGGCCGGTGAGGCTCCGCTGGCGGCCGACCTGCCGCTCGCGGCGACGATCGCGAGGCTGCTCCAGCCGGCGAACCTTCCGCGATGGCCGCGGCCACGGACGGTCGTCGCCATCGGCCCCGCGGGAGCTCAGGTGAAGCATCTCGAGGGTCTTCCCCCGATCGCCAACGCGCAGTCACTGACGCGCATCGTCGAAGAGAATGCCGGACGGTTCTTCCTGCGCAACGGCATCCCGCTCGCGACCACGCCCGTTGCCCTGACCGCGCCGGGAGAGGGCTGGGCCTGCGCCTTCGAGGCGCCCATAGTGCGCGAGGTGGCCGAGGCGTGCCAGCGCCTGAAGCTGCGACTCGTCGGAATCTCGCCGGCGGTCGCGACGATCACGGCAAGCATCCGCTCGCCGCGCATCGTCTGGCATGACGGCGACCTCGCTGCCGAGGTGACGCATCGCGACGGCGCGCTGGAGCAGGTCCGCCGCGTGCCGATCGGCAGCGAGGCGGGCGCCGCGACGCCGGAAGTGGCGGTGGCGCTCGCAGAGCTGGGGGACGAGGCCTGGCGCTTCGCCGATGCGTATGGCGCGGCCGTCGCGCGGGTCGGTTCGCCGCTGATGCTGGAGGTCCATGGCATCATGGCGCGCGAGACTCGGGGCAATCCCCGCTGGCGACTGGCGGTCGCCGGGGCAGCAGCTGCGATTGGCGCGATCGCTGCCGCGACGGCGCCGCTGCTCGCCGCCCGAATCGAGTCGGCGAGCGCGCGCCGCTCGATCGCCGAGCTCGCGGAGCGTCGCGCGATCGCGATGCGCAGCGAGTCGGACCTTCGCCGGGTGACAGCGGCACTCAACGAGGTCGCTGCCTTCGACCGGCAGCGCCGCTCGGTGCTTGCCCTCCTCAGCGATCTGACGGCGCGTCTTCCGGAAACCTCGCAGCTCGTTGCCTACCGCGTCGATTCCGCTGGCGGAAACGTTGTCGCGCTCGCGGCGCGCGCGACCGACGTCGTCTCCGCGCTCGAGGAGACCCCGGGCGTGGTGTCGCCGGAGATCGTGGGCCCGGTCACGCGCGAAAGCATTGCCGGGCGCGAGAAGGAGCGGGTGACGGTCCGCTTCCGATGGGCGCCGCGAGGAGAGAGCCCGTGACGAGCTCCCGCGATCGGCGCGTACTGACGCTCGGCGTCGTGGTGATCGCCCTGCTCGTCATCGGTGCGCGAGGCGTCCCGTCATTGCTTCGTGCGCGGCACGACGCACTCGCATCGGCGCGTGAGGACGGCATCGAGGCGGAACGGGCACGCAGCAGCGTCGCTGTCGCCCAAGCGGTGAGCGACTCGCTGCGGGCGCGGAATCGACGCTATCTCGCCCTCGCACCGTTGCTGCTCGACGGCGAGACGCCGGCCGGAGCAGCGAGCACGCTCGCGGCGCTCGTCTCCGGTGCCGCGGCGTCCTCCGGCGTGCGCCTCGGGAGCGTCCAGCTCCAGGTCGACACGCCGGCACAGGGCTCCTTTACGAAAGTCGGCATGCGCGCCGACGCGACTGGCGACATCGACGGCGTGATGGAAATGCTCGCCGCGCTCGAGCGCGGACCGGAGCTGCTCGTGGTCAGGGAGCTCCTGATAACACAACCCGAGCCGGGCGCTGGTGACGATCGCGCCGAGGCGCTGCGGGTCGAGATCGTGATCGAGGGTCTGACGATGAGGCGAGGTGGACGATGAGCAGTCGAATGATCGAGCGTGCGATGTGGATACTCGGGGCAGTCGGTCTCGTCGTCGCGGGGATCGGCTGGCGTGGCGGCGTCGCCCGCCAACCGCTGCTCGAGGGACCGATCGCGGAAGGGACCGACAGCCTTACCGACGTCGATGCCGCGCTCATCGCGGAGAACGTCGAGCGGATCGTGACGAATGATGTCTTCAGGGCGACGCGGCGCCCCTCACCCGTGGCATTCGCGCCGACAGCAGATGGGATACCAATCGCGCCGCCCGCGAGGCCGTCGCGTCCACAGCTCGCCGTCACGGGGATCATCGGGCCGCCATGGGAGGCGGTGCTCGAGGGCGTGCCGGGCCGCGACGGCAGTGTCGTTGCGCGCGTCGGCGACAGCTTCGGCGACCTCCGGGTTCACGAGGTGCGACGCGACACGGTGGTGGTCCGGGGCGCGGATACCACATGGCGGCTCGCCGTGAGGCGCGCATGGTGAGCGGAGCGAAGGTCCTCGCGACGGCCGCGCTCGTGATGGCCGCCGGCATCGTCGAGGCGCAGGAGACGACGCCGGGAGTCAGCGCGCGCGGCGACAGCGTGAGCGTCAGGCTGGTCGATGCAGACCTTCGGTCGGTGGTCCAGGTGCTGAGCAAGTATCTCGACCGTCCAGTGGTGTTCGGCAACGTCGGCGCCGTTCGCGTCACGATCGAGACGCCACGTCCCGTGCCGACGAGCGAGATCCCCAGGCTCCTCCGTGGGACGATCGAGAGTCAGGGCTATGAGCTGTTCGCCGATTCGGCGGCGGCGATGTATCGCGTTCGACAGCGCGATGCGCAGCGGCCGGCACAGGCCGACACACCACTGTCGCAAGGAGCGGGGCCCGAAGGGATGCGGCTGTTCGTGATCCGCCTCCATCACGCACGCGCGGTGGACGTCGCAGCGACGGTGAATGCCCTGTATGGGAAGGCGGCGG
>DATAIN010000803.1:0-5174 GCA_036262635.1 Gemmatimonadaceae bacterium
CGACGAGTTCGGGCGGCTCGCGTCCTCGTTCCAGCGCATGGCGAAGCAGCTCGCGGAGCTCGACAAGCTGAAGGCGGAGTTCGTGTCGGTCGCCTCGCACGAGCTCAAGACGCCGATCAACGTCATCATCGGCTACCTCCAGCTGCTCGAGCAGGGCGTGTACGGTCCGGTGTCGCCGAAGCAGGAGGAGATCCTGCGTACGCTCGAGGGACAGGCGTCGTCGCTCGCCCGGCTCACGATGCAGCTGCTCGACGTGAGCCGCTTCGAGGCCGGTGGTGGAAACATCACGCCGCGGCCCATCGAGCTGCGCGCCTTCCTGGTCGAGCTGGAGACCGCGTTCCGGGTGCTCGCGCAGCAGCGCGGGATCGCGCTCGAGGTCTCCTGGAGCGACGACGCGCCGCACGAGGTGCACTGGGACGCCGACCGGATGAGCGAGGTGCTCGGCAACCTGCTCTCGAACGCGGTCAAGTTCACTGCGCAGGGGGGACGCGTGGCGTTGCGCGCCGAGCGCGCCGGCGACAACGTCACCATCGAGGTGCGCGACACGGGGGCGGGGATCCCGCCACAGCAGCTGCCGCACGTGTTCGAGAAGTTCTTCCAGGCGGACAATCAGGCGAGCGCGTCGCAGCAGGGCACCGGTCTCGGGCTCGCGATCGCGAAGGAGATCGTGGAGGCACACAAGGGGACGATCCAGTGCGAGAGCACCCCGGGGGTCGGCACGACGTTCAGCATCGTGCTGCCGATCCATGCGGTCGGGCGGCGCGCGGCGGCCGGGCGCCCCGCGGTCACCGAGAGCGCCGCGCCGTGAGGCGGTGCGCCGCGACGCTCGTCGCGCTGCTCGCGCTCGTCGGCGCGGCGTGCGTGCGGCGGCCGCACTTCCTGTTGCCCGAGGCGCAGCGCAGCTGGCCCGCGACGTATCTCTCGGCGCAGGGCGCGGCGGATCGCGGCGCATACGACGACGCGGACAAGGTGCTGGCCGACTTCGCCAAGGGGCATCCCAACACGGCGCAGGCGGCGGAGGCGGGGTACTGGCGCGCCGTCTACAAGCTCGATCCGGGGAACAAGGCAGCCAACACCCGCGACGCGATCGTCGGCCTCGATGCGTACCTCGCCTCGACGAACATCGATCATCGCGGCGAGGCGACGACGCTGCGCCGGCTCGCGACGCAGCTCATGTCGCTCGACCGCGCGCTCGCGCAGAAGCCCGACGAGCCGCCCGTCGCGGCGAAGTCGCGCGACGAGGAAGTGCAGAAGCTGCGCGACGAGCTGCAGGCCACGAAGGACGAGCTGGAACGGATCAAGCGGAGGCTCGCGGCGCCGAAGCCGTGACCCGGGCTCGCCTTCGGCCGTCGAATGAGGTCACCAACATCGATCTCATGGCCGACCCAAAACTCCCCACACTCGAAGAGCTCCGTGCGCGTCGCCGGCAGGCGATGCAGCGCGCGACCCGGCGCATCGTTCCCGCGGCCCTGCTGGGAGGCATCCTCGAGGTGCCGGCCGCGGTCGGGCTCTGGATGGCCCACAACGGTCGCGCCACGATGGCGGGGGTGCTGCCGATGGTGGCGGGGTCGCTCGTCGCGAGCTGTCTCTGGCTCACCGCGATCATCGTCCTGCACGTGAAGCGCAACGTGCCGGAGGAGCTGCGGCGCGCGGATCTGCTCTGCCACGCCTGCGGCGAGCCGCTCGTGGTCCGCCCGGCCGCCGCCGGAACGCGCACGATCCCCAGCGATCCCGCGATGCGCGCGCTCATGGAAGGCCGCTGCGCGTCGTGCAAGGCCGTCGTGGTGCGAGATCTCCCGCAGTTGACCGGCGCGCTGCCGGATCAGCCGACCCTGAACAGCTCCAGGGCGCGCGCGTAGCGCCCCTGCAGCGCCGCGCGCAGCGGCGCGTGCTCCCTCTTCTCGAGCTCCGGATCGGCGGCCAGCAGACGCTCGGCGACCTCGCGCGCGGTCTCGTTCAGCCCCTCGTCACGCAGCGGGTCGGCGATGCGGAAGGTCTGCTCGCCGCTCTGTCGCGCGCCGAAGAGATCTCCCATCCCGCGCAGCTGCAGGTCGGCGCGCGCGATCTCGAAGCCGTCCTCCGTGCCGACGAAGACATCGAGCCGCGCGCGCGCCTCGTCGCCGACGTCGCCGAGGAGGATGCAGTAGCTCTGCTCCCCGCCCCGCCCGACACGGCCGCGGAGCTGGTGGAGCTGCGAGAGCCCGAAGCGCTCCGGGTGCTCGATGACCATCACGGTCGCGTTAGGCACGTCGATCCCGACCTCGATCACCGTCGTCGCGACGAGGATGTCGATCTTCCCGTCGCGGAAGGCGCGCATCGTCTCGTCGCGCTCCTCCGGCGGGATGCGGCCGTGGAGGAGCGCGAGCCGGCGGTTCGCGAAGGGACCCGCGGCGAGCGATTCGTACTCGACCGTCGCCGCCTTGAGATCCACCTTCTCGGATTCCTCGACGAGCGGGTACACGACGTACGCCTGCCGTCCCTTCTCCACCTCGCGCTCGACGAACTGCATGATCCGTTGCCGCGCGCTCTCGGGGCGGAGCGCTGTCGTCACCGGATGCCTCCCCGGCGGCCGCTCGTCGAGGACACTCACGTCGAGATCGCCGTACATCGTGAGGGCGAGCGATCGAGGGATCGGCGTCGCGGTCATCAGCAGCGTGTCCGGCGTCTCGCCCTTCGCCTGCAGCGCCTTGCGCTGCTCGACGCCGAAGCGATGCTGCTCGTCGATCGCGACGAAGCCGAGCTTCCCGAACACCGCGCTCTCCTGGACGAGGGCGTGCGTCCCGATGACGAGCTGCGGCTCGCTGCCGCCGATCTTCGCGAGCGCCGCCTTTCGCTCCGCGCTCGCGAGGCTGCCGGTGAGGAGCACCGGCTCGATGCCTGACGGCGCGAGCAGCCGTCCCATCGTGCGCAGGTGCTGCTCGGCGAGCAGCTCGGTGGGGGCCATGATCGCCGCCTGCCACCCGTTCTCCATCGCGAGGAGCGCGGCGAAGAGCGCGACGATGGTCTTCCCGCTGCCGACATCGCCCTGGAGGAGCCGATGCATGCGCCGCGGACTCGTCATGTCGCCGACGATCTCGCGCAGCGATCGCGTCTGCGCGTGGGTCAGCTCCCATGGCAGCGCCTTCCGCAGGCGGCTGGTGAGGACGCGCTTGTTCTCGAAGACGATCCCCTGTCGCATCGAGCGCGCGAGGGCGTTGGCGCGCCGCTGGAGGATCTGGACGAAGAGCAGCTCCTCGTAGGCGAGCCGCGCCCGCCCGTTCATCGCCTCGCCGAGCGTCGCGGGGCGATGGACCATCCGCAGGGCGTCGGGGAGCGGCGGGACGCGCGCCGGCGCCAGCACGTCCACGGGAAGGGTCTCCTTCACCTGCGCGAGCAGCGCGTCGAGGTGCGCGTCGAGCAGCGTCCGGATGACCTTGAACGAAAGTCCCTCGGTCGCCGGATACACCGAGAGCACGCGCCCCTGCGCGGTGCCCTCGTCCTCGTCGCCGAGGTTGACCATCTCGCGCGGGAGGAGCTGGCGGCCGTGGAAGAAGCGCACCTGGCCGCTCAGGAGCAGCACGTCCCCCTTGTCGATGGTGCGGTCGAGATATGGCTGGCCGGGCCACGCCGCCTCGATCAGTCCACTCCCGTCGCGGACGACAGCCTGGAAGATGCGCAGCCCCTTCCGCGTGGGGAGCACGCCCTTGGAGACGACGCGGCCGATGACCGTGGCGTGCATCCCCGGCTCGAGCGAGGCGATCGGGGCGACGGTGCTCGCGTCCTCATAACGGTGCGGCGCGTGGTAGAGCAGGTCGCCCGCGGTGAGGATGCCTAACCGCCGGAACGCCTCGGCGCGCGCGGGCCCGACGCCCTTGAGATACGTGATCGGCGTATCGAGGGCGATCCGGCCGGCCGGCTGTCGCGCTCGCGCCGGAGGCATCAGTCCTCGTCGAGCAGCGCTCGCGAGAAGTCCTCGGCGTCGAAGGGCTCGAGGTCGTCGATCTTCTCGCCGACGCCGACGAACTTCACCGGGACGTCGATCGCCTCGTGCGCCGCGACCACGACGCCGCCGCGCGCGGTCCCGTCCAGCTTCGTGACGACCAGCCCCGTCACGGGGACCGCGGCGGCGAAGGTCTTCGCCTGCGCGATCGCATTCTGGCCGATGGTGCCGTCGAGGACGAGCAGCGTCTCGTGCGGCGCGTCGGGGAGCCGCTTGGCGATCACGCGCGCGACCTTCTTCAGCTCCGTCATCAGGTCGTCGCTCGTGTGCAGCCGGCCCGCGGTGTCGATGATCGCGACGTCCACGCCACGCTTGATGGCCGCGTCGATCGCGTCGAAGGCGACGGCCGCGGGGTCGCCGCCCGCCTTACCGCCGACGAACTCCGCCCCGGAACGCTCGGCCCAGACGCGCAGCTGATCGATCGCGCCGGCGCGAAAGGTGTCGCCCGCGGCGACCAGCACCTTCTTTCCTTCCCGCCGATAGCGGCCGGCGAGCTTTCCGATGAAGGTCGTCTTCCCCGCTCCGTTCACGCCGATGATCAGGATGACCGTCGGCCCACTCGACGCCGTTGTCATCGACGGGTCGCTCCGGCCGGCGCGCAGCGCCTCCTCGACTCCCTGACGGAGCGCCTCACGGAACTCGTCCTGGGTCTTCACGAAGCCGCGGGATGCCTCACGCTCCACGCCGTCGATGAGGCGGAGCGTGGTCGGCACCCCGAAGTCCGCCTCGAGCAGCATCTCCTCCAGCTTTTCGAGCGAGCCGGCCGAGACGCCGCCTCGCGCGAGGACGGCGACGTCCATGAGCGCGACGTCCTTGATCTTCTGCCAGAGGGAGCGCTTCGGAACGTCGGTGGCTTTGCGGAGAAGGCGCATCGGCGAAAGTTAGCGCCCGCCGCGAGGTCAGCGTAGGCCGGCGCGCCTCCGCAGAATCCATTCGCCGCAGAGCGCCACCAGGGGGAGCGCGTACGCCCACCAGTGGTCGCGGAGCGGCGCGGGGGGCAGTCCGGTGGCCGCGCCGGCGATGGTCGTGTCACGCACCGTCGCCCGCGCCGGAAGGAGCTCCGCCGACTCGTTCACCACGAACGAGACCGCGCCGCCGCTCATGGTGGCGACGTAGCGCCCGGGCGATGGCGCGGGGAGGAATGCGTCGCGCTCCTCGCCGGTGAAGCGGAGCTCGCGGCGCAGCGTGTCGTTTC
>DATAIN010000804.1:0-3922 GCA_036262635.1 Gemmatimonadaceae bacterium
GTCAGCTCGCTGTCTCTCCGGTCTCCAATCGCGTGTTCTCAGGTTCTCTCGTCTCCTCGGCCCTTCCCTCCCCCGACCCAGGACGTACCTTTGCCGCTGTCCCAACCTGGAGAGCACGCTGTGCAGGTACAGTCACGGAGCGCCGAGTACGACGTCTGCATCGTCGGCTCCGGCGCCGGCGGGGGGATGGCGGCGTATGCGTTGACGCAGGCCGGTGCGAAGGTCGTGATGCTGGAGGCGGGGCCGGCGTGGTATGCGTCGAAGAACTCGCAGATGCTGATGCCCGCGTACGCGTCGCCGCGTCGCGGTGCGGCGTCGAAGATCCGCCCCTTCGGCGAGTTCGACGCCTGCGACGGCGGATGGGAGATCGACGGCGAGCCGTACACCGTCGCGCAGGGCCAGCAGTTCCGCTGGTGGCGCGGGCGGATGCTCGGTGGGCGCACCAATCACTGGGGGCGGATCTCGCTCCGGTTCGGCCCCGACGACTTCAAGGGAAAGTCAGCGACCGGCAACGGCTTCGACTGGCCGATCACCTACGACGACGTCGCGCCGTACTACGACAAGGTCGACGACCTGATCGGCGTCTTCGGGACGAACGAGGGGTTGCGCAACCACCCTGACGGTCGCTTCCACACGCCGCCGCGGCCGCGCTGCTACGAGCTCCTCGTCAAGAAGACCGCGGACAAGCTCGGGATCACCTGCATCCCTTCGCGGCTCTCGATCATCACGAAGCCGATCAACGGTCGTCAGGCCTGCCACTACTGCGGCCAGTGCAATCGCGGCTGCAGCGTGAAGGCGAACTTCTCCAGCCCCGACGTCCTCATCGCCCCCGCGCTCAACACGGGGAAGCTGACGCTCATCACCAACGCGATGGCGCGCGAGGTCACCGTCGGCAAGGACGGGAAGGCGACCGGCGTCTCGTACATCGACAAGCGCACCGGCGGCGACATGCACGTCCGGGCGCGCGTCGTCGTGCTCGCGGCGAGCGCCTGCGAGAGCGCGCGGATCCTCCTCAACTCGAAGTCCTCACAGTTCCCGCAGGGGCTCGGCAACTCGAGCGGCCGCGTCGGCAAGGGGCTCACCGACACCACCGGCACCGACGTCGCCGGCTTCATCCCGCAGATGATGAATCACGTCCCCCACAACGAGGACGGCGTCGGCGGGATGCACGTGTACATGCCCTGGTGGCTCGACAACTCGAAGCTCGACTTCCCGCGCGGCTACCACATCGAGGTGTGGGGCGGGATGGGCCAGCCGGGCTACGGAACGTTAGGCGGCATCCAGCGCTACCCGGGCGGCGGCGGCTACGGCAAGTCGCTCAAGGACGACTACCGCAAGTACTGGGGGACGACGATCGGATTCTCGGGGCGCGGGGAGATGCTGCCCAATGAGAACTCGTACTGCGAGCTCGATCCCAATACCGTCGACAAGTGGGGGATTCCCGTGCTTCGCTTCCACTGGCAGTGGACGGACGCCGAGTACAACCAGGCGAAGCACATGCAGACCACCTTCCGCGAGCTGATCGCGGCGATGGGCGGCGAGGTCTTCTCCCCGATGCCGACGAAGGAGCAGGGCTACGGCATCTCGCAGGGCGGACAGATCATCCACGAGCTGGGCTGCGTGCAGATGGGGAGCGACGCGAAGGACTCGGTGCTCGACGCGAACTGCCGCGCACACGATTGCCCGAACCTCTTCGTCACCGACGGCGGTCCGTTCGTGACGCAGGCCGACAAGAATCCGACGTGGACGATCCTCGCCCTGAGCTGGCGGACGAGCGACTACATCACCGGCCTCCGCAAGGCGGGTCAGCTATGACAGGGCGACGGGGGACGGGGGAGGCTCCGATGCGGGACGACGAGATGCGAGAGATGCGGGACGAGGGAACCGGTGTGTCGCGACGCGATACGCTCCGCCTCCTCGGGCTCGCGCCGCTGGCGGCGGCGTTGGGGTGGTCGACGGGGGGACTCGAGCGCGCGGCGACGTATGTCGCGTCGCTTCCGGTGGGAGATGCGCCCGCTGCGCCGCTGAAGTTCTTCACGGCGCGCGAATGGCCGACGGTGCGGATGCTCGCCGACTACATCATCCCGCGCGACGAGCGGTCGGGGAGCGCGACGGACGCGAAGGCGCCGGAGTTCATCGACTTCATGCTGATGGACGAGACGACGCCGGCCAGCAGCCGCGTCGCGATGCGCGGTGGCCTCGCCTGGCTCGACACCGAGTCGCGCGAGCGGTTCGGCGGGAAGCGCTTCATCGCGCTCACCGACGCGCAGCGCCGGCAGATCCTCGACGACATCGCCTGGCCGAAGAAGGCACGGCCGGAGATGAGCTCGGGCGTCGCCTTCTTCAATCGCTTCCGCGACGCGGTCGCGTCGGCGTTCTTCTCGAGCGCCGAGGGATGGAAGGATCTCCAGTACATCGGCAACACCTTCAACCCGAACTGGAACGGCTGCCCCAGGCCGGCGCTCGACAAGCTCGGCGTGAGCTACGAGGAGTACGACGCCAGCCTGGCGGCGCGTCGCAAGGCCTGAGACGACGAACGCATGCCTGACGGAAGACTCGGAGTGGGATTCATCGGGAGCGGGTTCAACGCCCGCTTCCACATGCAGGGCTGGCGCGGCATCCGCGACGCCGACATCCGCGGCGTCTGGAGCCCGAACGGAAAGAACGCGAGCGACGCCGCCGCGCTCTGTCGCGAGCTCGACGTCGGCGAGGCGAAGGCGTACAAGTCGATCACCGCGATGGTGGAGGACCCGGCGATCGACGCCATCTGGCTCACCGGGCCGAATCATGCACGCATCGAGAACGTGGAGGAGGTCGTCCACGCGCTCGAGAAGGGCAAGGGGAAGCTGAAGGGGATCGCCTGCGAGAAGCCGCTCGCGCGCAACGTCGCCGAGGCGAAGAAGGTCGCGGCGCTGGTGAAGAGCGTCGACCTCCCGCACGGCTACCTCGAGGACCAGTACTTCGCGCCGCACGTCGAGACGGGAAAGAACCTCATCTGGGCGCGCGGCGCGGCGACGACGGGGCGCCCGTATCTCGCGCGCGCCGCGGAGGAGCACAGCGGCCCGCACACGCCCTGGTTCTGGAAGGGAGACCTGCAGGGGGGCGGCGTCCTCAACGACATGATGTGCCACTCGGCGCTCATCGTCAGGCACCTGCTCACCGATCCAAAGAAGCCGCTGTCGTCCGTGAAGCCGAAGCGAATCAGCGCGCACATCGCGAGCCTCAAGTGGTCGCGTCCAGAGTACGCGAAGAAGCTGAAGGACACGATGGGGAGCGACGTCGACTACTCGAAGCGCCCGTCGGAGGACTTCGCGAGCCTGCAGATCGAGTTCGAGACGGAGGACGGCTACACGGTGCTCGGCGAGGCGACGACCTCATGGAGCTTCGTCGGCGCGGGACTGCGGCTCTCGGCCGAGCTGCTCGGCCCCGAGTACTCGATGCGCTGGAACTCGCTCGACTCGGGGCTCGAGCTCTTCTTCTCGCGCGAGGTGAAGGGAAAGGCGGGCGAGGATCTCGTCGAGAAGCAGAACGCGGAGATGGGGGTGATGCCGGTGGTCCCCCTTGAGCCGATCGTCTACGGCTACGAGGCGGAGGACCGCCACTTCGTGCGCGTGTTCCAAGGGAAGGAGAAGGCGCGCCTGACGCTGGACGACGGAGTGGAGGTGGTGAAGGTGCTGATGACCGCCTATCAGGCCGCCGAAGAGGGACGGACGCTCGACTTCCCGCCGACGGGGATCGAGGACTTCAAGCCGGCGGTGGCGAGGGGGACGTGGAAACCCCGCTAGGCAGGGGGGATGCGGGGGCACGGGAACGAGCGATGCGGGGGCTCGAGATACCGCGATACGGGATGCGAAGATGCGGGATACCGCGATACGGGATGCGAAGATGCGGGATACCGCGATACGGGATGCTAAGATACGGG
>DATAIN010000805.1:0-8748 GCA_036262635.1 Gemmatimonadaceae bacterium
GGGCGACGCAGGGCACTCCGACCAGCCGGCATGCCGGCAACCAGTCCTCGTATCCTTCCGCGGGTGAGTTATTGAGGTGCACGAGGTCGATCGACAGGCGCCGCAGCAGCGCCGCGCGCAGGAAAGGCGCTGCGATCACCGAGCGGACCCGGCCCGGCAGGTCTCGCGCGAGGTGGGGCGCCTTCTCGCGGCGACGCTCCTCGTCGAAGAGGATGACCTCCACGCCTAACGCGCGGATGGGTTCGACCCAGCGGTTCGTCTGGTAGAAGAGCACGACCGGTTCGTATCGCCGGCGGTCGAGCATGCGCACGAGGTCGTAGAGCGCCTGATGACTCCCACCCACGGTGCCGTCTTCGCACGCCTCCACGTACAGGATGCGGCGCACCGCATCGGCGCTCCGAGTCCGGGCAGAGCGGCGGAAGATCATGCGGCCTGCTGCGGTACCATCCGCGCGAGGATGGCCGAGCGCGCGGTGCGCGCGAGCCGCGTCACCCGCTCGCGCTCCGCCTGCGACAGCACGCCGAAGCTCCAGGCGGCGCCGACATACAGCAGGAAGAGCGCGGCATGCGTGGCCATCGAGAGGACGCGATTCGGCGCCGGGGGAAGGAGGAACGACACCGCGCAGACCGCGAGGCCATAGGCGATGAGCCGGACGACTGGCGCCCAGCGATACCGCACGGGCCAGAGTCGCTGCGAGAAGTGATAGGTCGTGCCGTATCTGACCGCGAAGGCGGCCGCCGTCGCGAGCGCCGCGCCCAGCCCGTACAGTCGCGGGATGAGGATCGCGTAGCCCACGATCGCGGTCCCGGCCGAGAGCCAGTTGCTGACCGTGAGCAGGGAGGTCCGTTCCCGGATGTGGATGCCGATGTCCTGCATTCCCGCCCACCCCTGCAGCACGTACGCGATGAGGATGATGGGGACCAGCGCCGCCGCGGGATGGAACGCGGGCGTCGCCATCACGTGCAGCAGGTCGCCGATGAAGAGCGTGATCCCCACCGCCGCCGAGATGAGCACGAGGTTCAGGTACACGAAGACGCGCGCGTAGATCTCGTCGCGATCGGCGCGCTTCGCCACCTCGAAGCGCATCGGCGCCCATACCAGCTCGAGCGGCATGTATCCGATGGTGCCGAGGATGAAGCCGAACTGGTAGGCCAGCGTGTAGATGCCGACCGTGGTGAGCTGCGACGCATGCTGGAGGAAGTAGCGATCGCCGAAGGTCGCGATGAAGGTCGCCACCTGGGTGGCGATGAGCGGCATCCCGTACCGCAGGAGATTCCGCAGCGCCGCGGGTGACCAGACGAGGCCGACCTGGCGGATGGTGAGGATCCCCAGCGCGGTGCCGACGACGGCGTTCGCGATCAGAGTGCTCGTCAGCACGCCACGCGCGCCCATGCGCAGCCCGACGACGAAGTAGATGTTGAACCCGAGCGCGAGCACGAGCTTCGCCAGGTTCGCCACGACGAAGGTCGTGGACTGCTGGCGCACTCGCACGTACGCGAGCGGCGCGATGAGGAGGCTCTGGAAGGCGAGGCTGCCCGCCGCGATGCGGATGAGCGGGGTGTAGGCGCGCGACTGGAAGACGAGCTGCGAGACCTGTGGCGCGGCGAGCATCGTCGCCAGCGCGACGATCACGTAGCTCAGGGCGAGCGCCTGCAGCGCGGTCGACACCACGGCGCGCCGCTGCTCCTCCGAGCCCGCCTTGTGATAGAAGCGGAAGATCCCGACCGCGATTCCGCCCCCGGCCATCATCGCGATGACGTCGAGCGACATGTCGATCAGCTCCATCACCCCGTAGTCCCCCGGCGTGAGGAAGCGGGTGTAGACCGGGAGCATCACGAACGAGACGCTCTTGCTGATCAGGATGCCGAGCCCGTACACGAGCGAATGGCGCGCGACGGTGCCCATCCGGAAGCGCGGCGGCGGCGCGGCCGTGATCGGAGCCGAAGCGACGGCGCTCATGCGGACCGCTCCCTAACCACCCCGCAGCCAGCGACGACGTCGGCGATGGCGCTGATGTCGCGCGCGGTGAGCAGGGAATGCGTCGGGAGCGTGACGAGCTCACGCGCCAGCGTCTCCGCGCCCAGGCAGGCACTGGCCGAATCGACGAGACGGGGGCGAATGGCGGTGAGATGGTCGAGGGGAGTGGGATAGCTCGAGGCGATGCCGAGACGCCGCGCGCCGTCGCGCGCGGTGAGCCGCGCCCCTCCGCGCGAGATCCGGATCGGGAAGCGGAGATAGCCCGCCGTCGCTCCGGCCGGAACATCGATCAGCCGCACGTGCGACAACCCGGCGAGCGAATCACGCCAGAGTGCACCCGTCCGTCGCCGCACTTCGGCCTCTTCCGCCGCCGCGCGTTCGGTCGCGAGAAGCAGCGATGCGGCGAAGCCGTCCATCGCGCGCGGCGGAGCCGGCGGGTGATACACCGTCCGGCCGAGGCCTAACGCGGGAATCGCCGAGGGGACCGCGTAGAGCGAGGGACGCCCGAAGGACCATTGCGCCATCGCCGCGATCGCGCGCGTGCTCCGTGCACTCGTGGCCCGCGTCTGCGTGCTCCACTCGCGCGCCAGCGGAGATGCGGCGACGTCGCCGCGCAACAGGAGCGCCCCGCCGCTACCCCCGGTCCATCCCTTCCCACGGCCGAAGCTCAGGACGCTGAGCGAGGCCAGGCTGCCGAGGGGACGATCGCGCCATGCGCTTCCATGCCCCTGCGCCGCATCCTCGATCGCGATGGCGCCGTGCGTCGCAAGCTGCGCTTCGATCGACTCCCATTCCACGGGAACTCCGAACAGCGGGCTGACGACGACCACCCGCGCGCCGGCGAGCAGCGCGCGCTCGAGCGAATCCGGATCCGGTGCCAGCCGATCGGGGAGCAGGTCGTAGCAGATGACGCGCACGCCGGCGCCAACGGCCGCGCTCGCGACCTCGAAGCAGGTGAACGCGGGCAGCGCGACGACGGGTCGCGCGGCGCCGCTCGCGGCGACGGCGATGCGCAGCGCGAGCTGGAGCGCGCTCGTTCCGCTGTCGGTGAGGAGCGCGAGATCCGCCGCGTACCGCGCGCGCAGCATCGTGACCACGCGCTCCACCGACTCGGCGCCCCGACCGGAGCCCGACATCAGCGCGCGCGCCATCGCTCGACCGGGAAGGGGGGAGAATGCGGCGAGCTGCCGGCGCGACAGAGGAGACAGCACCGGCATCACCACCACGGCAGCCTTGGCGACACGATCGGTCCGACGCGGTTGGCCACCGCGAGGGGAAGTCGCTGCCACGCGGCCACCGCGAGCCCCATCGCGCGTCCGTTCCGCGAGTCACCGCCGGCGTGCCCGGGCCACTCGATCCACGGGAGCGGAGCGTCCTCTCCACCCCACGCGAGCTTGAAGTCGTGCGGTCCGCTCCCCGGCGTGCTTCGCCCGAAGTTGAAGCAGCGCACACCGCGCTCGATGACCGTCCGCATGAAGTCCCAGTAGAGCAGCATGTTCGGCTTCGCCGCACCGAACTCGCTCAGCGCGGAGGACCAGGTCATCTCGAACTCGTTCCCCCACACGAAGCCGAAACCCGCCGCGACGGGGCGGTCGCCGAGCCATGTCGCACCGATCAGCACGAGATCGGGGAAGGCGCCGACGATTCGCTCGAAGAACGACAGTGGAAGCGTCGGCGTGCCGAGGTCGCGCATGTTGTGCGACCAGACCTCGTGGAAGGCGCGGAGCTGGCTCGCGCCGAAGCGCGTCTGCATGTGATCGCGCATCGGACGCTTGATCTTCGTGCGCAGCTTCGCGTTGAAGCGCTGCATCCACATCTCGTCCACCGACGGCGGAAGGTCGAGCAGCACCGTCACCTTCCGCGCATCGCCCGCCACACCGTCGATGGCGTGCCGCGTCCGTAGCTCGAGCGAGGTCGCGCCGACCCGCGCCGCCAGCTGCTCGGCGTGGCGCACCAGCGCGAGCTCGGCGGGGGGCGAACCGGCCGGCCCGCCGTAGTTCAGGAAGGGCACCGAGATGAGGCGACGTCCGAACAGCCGGCTGCGCAGGAAGATCAACGGAAGGATTGCCACCACCTCGCCGCGCTCGTCGCGCGCGACGGCGTAGCGCGCCTCGTGACCGCAGCTGTCGGCGATGATCTCTCCCCACTTCGCGAGGTGGGCGAAGCTCGCCCGGCTCGACACGGTCGCGAATGCGTCCCATTCGGCGCGATCGGCCATCGGCTCGATGGTACAGGACGTCGTCTCGCGTCCGAGCGAGAGCTCGGCGCCGACGTCCGCGAGATAGCCGCGCGCGGTCACGCGCCGACTCCCGCCGTCGACGACGCGGCAACGAGCGTGGACGGCAGCGTCATCGCGGGCGAGTGGGCACCGCGGAGATCGATCTCGCGCAGGGTGTCCACGATCGGCCGGAATCTGAACTCGCGCAGCAGCCGCTCGAGCCGGGCACGCGTTCCCGCGAGCCCGCCGTAATGACGAAGCCGCGTCAGTGTCGAGACGGGCAGCCGCGGCTGCTCCGCGTCGATCTCCCACGGGTGAACGTAGAAGGTGCCGGGCATGCCCCGGCGCTCGCACGAGCGGAATCCGGCGCGCACGAGCGCGTACGGAAGGAGGCGGAAGTATCCGCCACCCGCTGCCGGAAGATTCAGCCGCCCGATGCGCAGCGTCGTGAGCGGAAACTCGATCAGGCTGCCCGACGGACGCTCGAGCTGGTGCGGGTCTCTCCCTGCACCCTCGTACCCGTAGCCGTCCGGCCGACGAATGGGAAAGAGGCTCGAGTCGTAGCGGTAGCCTTCCTCGAGCAGGATGTCGAGCGCCCACTCGAGTCCCGGAACGATGGAGAAGCTCGGCGCGCGGAAGCCGAGGACCGGGAGTCCCGTCAGATCCTCGAGCACGGCCTTGCTCTCACGCACCGACCGGCGGAACTCGGCCGGCGACTGGTGCGTGACGCGCACATGATCCCAGCCATGCGACGCGATCTCGTGTCCCGCGGCGGAGAGTCGCCGCACCAGTTCCGGCCGGTGCTCGGCGATCCAGCCGAGGGTGAAGCAGGTCGCGCGCGCGGAGGCTGCGTCGAGCAGCTCGAGCAGCACATCCATCTCCCGCTCGACGCGGCTGCCCATGCGGCCCCACCAGCTGCGGCGGACCACGTGCTCCAGTGCGACGACCTGGAAGTACTCTTCGACGTCGATGGTGAAGTGGTGCGTCGGGCGAGGCGGGGGGGCCATCGGCGGCTCTCGGGGGTCGGGCGGCGGGCGGTGTGTCCGCCGCCAGCGCCGCTTTGCAAGAGGCGCGCACCCCCGGCAGGCAGGGCGATGGACCCGCGAAGCCCATGTTGCGCAAGGCATTGCCCCCGGTCGAGCGCGACGCGCGATGCCGGGTGCCGCGCTGGGGTGTGGTGTGAACGCAACGGTTGTGCGCTCGCACCAGCGGGCGCGCCTTCCATCGCCGAGGCTATCACCTTGCCGCGCCGATGGATGAACCGGACCCGGCGTGGCGCGTGCTTCTTGCTGGCTGCGCCGGCATGGACATCGTGCACGTGCTCGCGCCGGGTGACGCCGGCGGGACGAACACAGTCGTGCGGCTGCTCGCGCGCGAGCAGCAGGCGCGCGGGCACGCCGTGCGGGTGATCGCGATCGTCGACGAGCAGGCGGCCGACTCGCACCCGTTCGTGCGCGAGGCACGCGACGCCGGGATCGAGCCGACGCCGCTCGCGCTTCGCCCGCGCGCCTATGGTGACGAGCGGCGGCGCATCGCCTCTGTGCTGCGAGCGCGCCGGCCGGAGGTCGTGCATACCCATGGGTATCGCGCGGACGTGATCGACGGTGCGGTCGCTCGGGAGCTCGGCATTCCCGTGGTGACCACGGTGCACGGCTTCACCGGCGGCTCGTGGAGGAACCGCGGCTACCAGTGGCTCCAGCGGCGCGCCTTCCGGCGCTTCGACGCCGTGGTGGCGGTGTCCGAGCCGCTGCAGGCGGAGCTCGTCGCCGGAGGCATCGAGTCCCGACGCGTCCACCTCGTGCCTAACGCGTTCCGTCCGGCGACGAATCCCCTCGATCGCGCCGCGGCACGCGCCGCGCTCGGCCTCGATCCGGCGGCGGTCATCGTCGGCTGGGTCGGACGGCTGTCGCGGGAGAAAGGGGCCGACGTCCTGCTCGACGCGATGGCGAGCGCCTCCGCGCCCCCGACCATCCAGGCGAGCATCGTCGGGGACGGTCCGGAGCGGCGGTCACTCGAGCGGCAGGCCGCGGCGGTGGGGATCCCGTCGCGCGTCCATTTCCACGGCATGATCCCGAACGCGGAGCGCTACTACGCCGCCTTCGACTTCTTCGTGCTGTCGTCGCGCACCGAAGGGACGCCGATGGCGCTGTTCGAGGCGATGGCGGCCGACGTTCCGATCGTCGCGACGCGCGTCGGTGGTGTGCCGGCGATGCTCGCCGAGAGGGAAGCGCGACTCGTTCGCGCCGATGACCCCGCGGCGCTCGCCGCCGCGTTGCGCGAGTGTGTGGACCAGCCGATCGCGGCCGCGGAGCGGGCGCGGGCGGCGCGCGCGCGGCTCGACGCACAGCACGGAACGGGAAGCTGGATCGAGCGCTACGAGGCCATCTATGCCGCGGTCGGCCGGACGAGCGAGGCGATCGACAACCATACGTCCACGACATGACCGAGACTCGCAACATGCGCGGAATCCTGCGCGGGCCCGACACGCGCGCCGCGGACGGCGGGAAGACCGATCGTCCGCTCACGATCCTCCGCGTGAACCCGCTCGAGCACGAGGCCGGGCTGAAGGAGCTGATGACGTCGCACGGCGTAGCTGCGTTCCCGCGCTCGTTCGACGACGGCTACGCGTCGGCGGTGCGCGACGGCGCTCGGAGCTGGATCGGAGTGGACCAGCACGGCGCGCTGCAGATGAACGTGACGCTGTTCGTGCACACCTTCGAGCTCGACGGCCAGCGTGTCACCGGCGGAATGCTCGGCAACATGATGGTGGCGGACGAATACCGCACATTCTTCCCCGCGGTCGCGCTGCTCCGGCAGGTGGTCGCGGACGCGCGGACCGAGGGCGAGCTCGATTTTCTCTACGGCGATCCCGGACCGAAGGGCGCACAGGCGATCTTCCGTGGCGCGCGAATGCGCCTCCTCGGGAACCTCGACCGGTTCGTCATCCCGCTGCGCGACGAGCGCTGGCACCGCAGCATCGGCGCCGCGGTGTATGCGACGACGCTCCGCCTGCGCAACCTGCGCGGGGCGGCGCGAGCGCGCGTCCTCCGCGCGCAGGATTGCGGCGCGGAGGCGACCATGCGCCCGCTCGAAGCCGCCGACGGACTGCACCCGCTGCATTCGCCGGAGATCTTCCGGCGGCGACTGCCCGGATGGCCGGGCTCGGACGACTACGTCGTCGAGCTCCGCCGCGACGGGCCCGATTCACCGCTGTCGGCGGTCGCGCTGCTTCGCGGGCCCGAGGAGTGGGGCGTCGTCACCGTCCACGTGCTGCGGCGGCGAGTCGGCACGCAGGTGAAGACCTGTGTCGCGGCGCTGATCGGCGTGGCACGCGGGCTCCGCGGCACGCGTCTGCAGGTGGAGGCGGTCGAGGGGAGCCGCCTGGGCCGGTCGTTGATCGAGGCCGGCTTCGCACCCCGCGGCGATCACGTGCCGCTCTTCGGCGCCGCCTTCACGCCGTTAGGCGAGGCGGCGCTGCGTGCCTTCGACAAGTGGGAGCTGACCGGGGTCGACATGGAGCGCTGAGCGCACGCCTGTCGCGCCCGGCGCCGGCACTCAGACGCGCGGCGCCGGTGGCAGATGGAGCTCGAAGGTGAACGTCGTCCCGTTGCCGGGCTCCGTCTGCATGCGTAGCTCGCCCTCCATCGCCGCGATCAGCTTGCTGCACACCGAGAGGCCGAGCCCCTCGCTCGAGAGCACGAAGCCGTGGGTGTCGCCGCGCCGCCGGAAGGTCTCGAACAGGCTTCCCGCGATGTCGGGCGGGATGCCGCAGCCGGTATCCGACACCTGGAACTCGACACGATCACGGCCCAGCTCGCGCGCGACCGCGCGAACGCTCCCCGTCTCCGTGTAGCGCAGCGCGTTGGTGATCAGGTTCAGCACCACGCGCGCGATGGCGGCGGGCCGCCCCAGACGATAGTCGGTATCCGGCGTCGAAAACTCGAGCGTCAGCCGCCGCTCCTCGGCGATCGGCTGCACGATGTCACGCACCGAGTTGAGACATTCGCGCAGCGAGAACGGGACGGCGGTGCGCTCGATGAGCCGATCGCCCCCGCGCGCGAGGTCGATCAGATCGCTGACGAGCGCACTGAGACCGAACGCGGCCCCGTAGATGATCAGGAGCTGCCGCTGCTGGTGCGGCGTGAGCGAGCCGCTGTGGCCGCGGTACAGTGCGTCGGCGAGGAAGAGCACCGACGTGAGCGGTGAGCGCATGTCGTGCGCGACCTCGACCACCAGCTCGAGCGCGTTCGCGCCGCTCAGTCGGCTCGCGAAGCGCTGCGCCGCGTCTCCGTCGACCAGCAGCTGCACCTGGTCGATCGACTGCAGCATCGTCACGACTTCGGGCAGCGCGTGCTGCTCGGTGCTCGCCGAGACGATGCGGAGGAAGCGGACGCGGAGCTGATCGAGGATCACCCGCGCCGGGGCGTACGACGGGAATGTGCCGAGGCTCGCCGAGCGACCCTGCGCGGTCTCGGCGATCGCGTGCGTCAGGAGCTCGACGTGCGCCTCATACTCCGCCGAGTGCCTGACGCGACCGCGATAGAGCGCACGGA
>DATAIN010000806.1:0-2200 GCA_036262635.1 Gemmatimonadaceae bacterium
GCTGCGCCTCTTGTACCGCGCGACCGACGCCGCGCTCATCGCCGCCGGCGTCGCGATCGAGGCGACGGTGGAGCGCGAGTCAGTGACCCTCGGCGACGACGTCACCGTGAACGTGGCGGTCTACAATCGAGGCGTCGACACGCTGCACGTGCGCAATCTCTTCGTCGCCACCTCCGATTTCGCGGGGCCGCGCGACACCGAGATGGATCCGGCGTTCGTGCCGCAGGGGCCCATCGCCCCGGGAGGCACGCAGACGTACCGCTATCCGGTGCGCGCGACCTCGCTCACGCAACCGGAATGGCTCGCGTCGCCGCGCGTCGGCGACATGTTCGCCACCGGGGCGGGCGAGGAGCCGGTGCATCCCAACAGGGTCATCCTCGCCCTGAACATCGGCGAGGACGAAGGCGTCTACGCGACGGCGCCCATCGTCTACCGCTACGCCGACCCCGTGCGCGGCGAGATCCAGCGTCCGGTGCAGGTCGTGCCGCCGGTCTCGCTGACGTTAGGCACGACCGCCGAGTACGTCCGGGCCGGCGCGCCGGTGCAGCGCGTGCTCCACGCCGAGCTGCGCTCGGGGAGCGCGAAGCCGCAGACGGTGAAGCTCGAGGTCGTCGCGCCCGCCGGACTCCGCGCGGCGCCGATCCCGGAGGTCGCGCTTCCCGCCTGGGCGACGCGCGTCGTGGACATCGAGCTGCGCGGCCGGCTCTCCGCCGGGGCGCACGAGGTCCGCGTCGCCGCGACGAGCGAGGGGAAGCGCTACACCAGCGGCTACGTCGCGGTGGATTATCCGCACATCCGTCCGCGTCATCTCTATCGCGAGGCGCGGACGACGCTGCAGGCGGTGGACGTCGTCGCGCCGAAGCTCACGGTCGCCTACATCCCCGGCGTCGGCGACAACGTCGCGCCCACGCTCGCCCAGCTCGGCGTGGACGTCACCGTGCTCGATCCGGCGAAGCTCGGCGGGGAGAACCTCGCGCGCTTCAACACCATCGTCGTCGGGCCGCGCGCCTACGAGTCGAGCGACGCCCTCGTCGCGGCGAACGGGAAGCTCCTCGACTGGGTGCAGCAGGGGGGGCGGCTCGTCGCGCAGTACGGCCAGGCGATCATGACGCGCCCGGGGATGATGCCCTGGCCGATCACCCTCGCGCAGCCCGCGGACCGCGTGACCGACGAGAACGCGCCCGTCCGGATGCTCGGCGGCGGGGTGCTGACGACGCCGAACCGGATCACGGCGCAGGACTTCGCCGGATGGGTGCAGGAGCGGGCGCTGTACATGCCGCGTACCTTCGATCCACATTACGGCGCGGCGCTCGAGATGAACGATCCCGGCGAGGCGCCTAACCGTGGAGCGATCCTCGTGGCGCCCTATGGCCGCGGTACCTACGTCTACACGACGCTCTCGCTCTTCCGGCAGCTTCCGGCCGGTGTGCCCGGCGCCGCGCGCATCATGCTCAACCTCCTCGCCGCCGACGCGGCGCCGAAGACGCAGCCCGTTCCCTGACGCACGCCTGACGAGATGACCGCACGTCGCCGCACGCTCCTCGCGCTCTCCGCTTTCGCTCTCGCCGCCTGCGCGAAGAGCGACGGGCGCACCGTGCTCACGGTCTACTCGCCGCACGGCAAGGAGCTGCTCGAGCATTACGAGAAGGGGTTCGAGGCGGCGAACCCGGACGTGGACGTGCAGTGGGTGGACATGGGATCGCAGGAGGTGCTCGACCGCCTGCGCGCGGAGAAGGCCAACCCGCAGGCCGACCTCTGGTTCGGTGCGCCGGCCGAGATCTTCGCCCGTGCCGCGGGGGAGGGGCTGCTGGAGCCGTACTCGCCCACGTGGGCGGCGCTGGTGCCGGCGGAGGCGCGCGACGCGGGAGGGCACTGGTTCGGCACGTACCTCACCCCCGAGGTGATCGCGTACAACAGTCACGCCGTGTCGCGCGCCGACGCGCCCCGGGACTGGGACGACGTCCTCGACCCGAAGTGGAAAGGGAAGGTGCTGATCCGCGATCCGGTCGCCAGCGGGTCCATGCGCGCGATCTTCGGCGCGATCCTCGCGCGCTCGGTGGCGCGCACCGGCAGCACCGCGGAAGGATGGGAGTGGCTGCGTCGGCTCGACGGCAACACGAAGGAGTACGTGCTCAACCCCGCGCTCCTCTACCAGAAGCTCGGCCGCGAGGAGGCGACGATCACGCTGTACAACATGCCG
>DATAIN010000807.1:0-8940 GCA_036262635.1 Gemmatimonadaceae bacterium
AGGATGAGCAGCGAGTTGAGCGGCGTGCGCAGCTCGTGGCTCATGTTCGCCACGAACTCGCTCTTGTACTTCGAGCTCAGCGCGAGCTGCTCGGCCTTCTCCTCGAGCGCGAGCCGCGCACCCTCGACCTCGCGGTTCTTCTGCTCGACCTTCTTGTTCTGCTCCGCGAGCAGCGAGGCCTTCTCCTCCAGCTCCTCGTTGACCTGCTGCAGCTCCTCCTGCTGCTCCTTGAGCAGCTCCTCCGACTGCCGCAGCGTCTTGGCCTGCGCCTCGAGCTCCGTGTTGGAGCGCTTCAGCTCGTCCTGCTGCTGCTGCAGCTCCTTCGACTGGCTCTGGAGCTCCTGGGTCAGCTTCTGCGACTGCTCCAGCAGCTCCTCGGTGCGCATGCTCGCGCCGATCATGTTGAGCACGACGCCGATCGACTCCGCGAGCTGGTCGAGGAAGGTCTGGTGGATCTGGCTGAAGGGGAGGAAGCTCGCCAGCTCGATCACCGCCTTCACCTCACCCTCGAAGAGGATGGGGAGGACGATGATGTTGCGCGGCGGCGCCTCGCCGAGCCCCGAGGTGATCTGGATGTAGTCGCCGGGGACGTTCTGGAGCAGGATCGGCTGCTTCTCGAGCGCCGCCTGGCCGACGAGCCCCTCGCCGATGAAGAAGCGGTTGGCGACGTGCTTCCGCGACCGGTACGCGTAGCTCGCGATGAGCTTGAGCACCGGCGCGCCCGCCTCGTTGTCCATGATGAAGAACGCGCCATGGTGCGCGCTGACCAGCGGCGTCAGCTCGCTCATGATGAGGCGCGACACGGACTCGAGGTCCTTCTGCCCCTGCATCATGCGGCTGAACTTCGCCAGGTTGGTCTTCAGCCAGTCCTGCTCCTGGTTCCGTTCGGTCGTCTCGCGCAGGTTGGCGATCATCTGGTTGATGTTGCTCTTCAGCTCATCCAGCTCGCCCTGCGCCTCGACGGTGATCTGCCGCGAGAGGTCACCCTTCGTCACCGCGGTCGCGACGTCGGCGATGTTTCGCACCTGGGCGGTGAGCGAGTTCGCCATCGCGTTCACGCTGTCGGTGAGCGCCTTCCACGTACCGGCGACGCCCGGCACTTCGGCCTGGCCGCCGAGCTTTCCTTCCGTGCCTACTTCCTTCGCGACTCGCGTCACTTCGTCGGCGAAGACGCGCAGCTTCTCCACCATCGTGTTCACCGTGTTCTTCAGCTCGAGGATCTCGCCTCGCGCCTCGACGGTGATCTTCTGGGAGAGGTCACCGTTCGCCACCGCCGTCGTCACGAGCGCGACGTTACGCACCTGGCTCGTGAGGTTCGACGCCATCGAGTTCACGTTGTCGGTGAGGTCGCGCCACACGCCGACCGCGCCCGGTACGCGCGCCTGGCCGCCGAGGATGCCTTCGCTGCCTACCTCGCGCGCCACGCGCGTCACTTCGCTCGCGAACGAGTTGAGCTGCTCCACCATCGTGTTGACGGTGTTCTTCAGCTCGAGAATCTCGCCGCGCGCCTCGACGGTGATCTTGCGCGACAGGTCGCCGCGCGCGACGGCGGTCGTCACGTCGGCGATGTTTCGCACCTGATTGGTCAGGTTGCTCGCCATCGAGTTCACCGAGTCCGTGAGGTCCTTCCACGTTCCGGCGACTCCCGGCACGTTCGCCTGTCCGCCCAGCCGGCCTTCGGTACCTACTTCGCGCGCCACGCGTGTCACTTCGTCGGCAAAGGAGCGGAGCTGGTCCACCATGGTGTTCACCGTGGACTTCAGCTCGAGAATCTCACCCTTCGCCTCGGCGGTGATCTTCTTCGACAGGTCGCCCTTCGCGACCGCCGTCGTCACGTCCGCGATGTTTCGCACCTGCGACGTCAGGTTCGACGCCATGCCGTTCACGCTGTCGGTCAGGTCCTTCCACGTGCCCGCGACTCCCGGCACGTTCGCCTGACCGCCGAGCATTCCTTCCGTACCCACCTCTCGCGCGACGCGCGTCACTTCGGCGGCGAAGGCGTTCAGCTGGTCCACCATCGTGTTGACGGTCGTCTTCACCTCGAGGATCTCGCCCTTGGCTTCGGCGGTGATCTTCTTGGAGAGGTCGCCCTTCGCGACGGCGGTGGTGACGTCGGCGATGTTTCGCACCTGGTTCGTCAGGTTGCTCGCCATCCCGTTCACCGAGTCGGTGAGGTCGCGCCACGTGCCGCTGACCCCTTCGACGTTCGCCTGCCCGCCGAGTCGTCCTTCCGTACCCACCTCTCGCGCGACGCGCGTGACTTCCGCGGCGAACGCATTGAGCTGGTCCACCATGGTGTTCACGGTGTTCTTCAGCTCGAGGATCTCGCCGCGTGCCTCGGCGGTGATCTTCTTCGAGAGGTCGCCCTTGGCGACCGCCGTCGTCACGTCGGCGATGTTTCGCACCTGCGACGTGAGGTTGCCGGCCATGAAGTTCACGGAGTCGGTGAGATCCTTCCACGTACCCGCGACCCCGGGCACGTTGGCCTGACCGCCCAGCCGTCCCTCCGAGCCTACCTCGCGCGCCACGCGCGTCACTTCGCTCGCGAAGCCGTTCAGCTGGTCCACCATGGTGTTGACGGTGGACTTGAGCTCGAGAATCTCGCCCTTCGCTTCGACGGTGATCTTCTGCGAGAGGTCGCCGTTGGCGACGGCGGTCGTGACGAGCGCGATGTTACGCACCTGGCTCGTCAGGTTGCCGGCCATGCCGTTCACCGAGTCGGTGAGGTCCTTCCACGTACCGGCGACGCCGGGCACGTGCGCCTGACCGCCGAGGATTCCCTCGGTTCCCACTTCTCGCGCGACGCGCGTGACTTCCGCCGCGAAGGCGTTCAGCTGGTCCACCATCGTGTTCACCGTGGACTTCAGCTCGAGGATCTCTCCCTTCGCCTCCGCGGTGATCTTGCGACTCAGGTCGCCGCGCGCCACCGCGGTGGTGACGTCGGCGATGTTTCGCACCTGGCTGGTGAGGTTGGACGCCATGTAGTTCACGGAGTCCGTGAGGTCCTTCCAGGTTCCGGCGACCCCCGGCACGTTGGCCTGTCCGCCGAGGATTCCTTCCGTGCCTACCTCTCGGGCGACGCGCGTCACTTCCGCCGCGAAGCTCGAGAGCTGGTCGACCATCGTGTTGATCGTGTTCTTCAGCTCGAGGATCTCACCCTTGGCCTCGGCGGTGATCTTCTTGGAGAGATCACCCTTCGCGATCGCGGTCGTGACGTCGGCGATGTTTCGCACCTGGTTGGTCAGGTTGCTCGCCATGCCGTTCACGCTGTCCGTCAGGTCCTTCCACGTACCGGCGACCCCGGGGACGTTCGCCTGTCCACCGAGCACTCCCTCCGTACCTACTTCCTTCGCGACTCGCGTCACTTCGTCGGCGAACGAGGAGAGCTGATCGACCATCGTGTTGATGGTGTTCTTCAGCTCGAGGATCTCGCCCTTCGCTTCCGCGGTGATCTTCTTCGACAGGTCGCCCTTCGCGACGGCGGTGCTCACCTCGGCGATGTTTCGCACCTGGTTGGTGAGGTTCGACGCCATGCCGTTCACCGAGTCGGTGAGGTCGCGCCAGGTGCCGCTCACTCCCTGCACGTTCGCCTGACCGCCCAGGCGGCCCTCGGTACCCACTTCGCGGGCGACGCGGGTGACCTCGCTCGCGAAGGCGTTCAGCTGGTCGACCATTCGGTTCACGGTCGATCCGATGCGGAAGAACTCACCCTGCACCGTCTTCCCCTCGAGCTCCAGTTCGACCTTCTGGCTCAGGTCACCCTCGGCGACCGCGCGGATGACGCGGGCGACCTCGGTGGTGGGCTGGGTCAGGTCGGCGACGAGCGAGTTGAGGGCGGCGAGGCCGCGCGCCCATCCGCCGCGCGCGCCCTCGGGCATCTCGGCGCGCTCGTTCATCATGCCCTGGCGTCCGACCGCATTGCTCACGCGCTGCAGCTCGTCGATCATCGACTCGTTGCGCGCCGCGACGCGGTTGAAGGCGACGACGATGTCCGCCATCAGCGGATCACCGTTCGGCGTCAGCCGGACGTCGAAGTTTCCCTCCTCGACGTCGTGCAGGCCGTCGAGCAGCGCGCGGAGCGCCATGTCGCGTCCGTCGGTGCGATCCGCATAACGGTCGCTCGGGCGGCGGGGCGTATCGACGAGCGCGGTGCTGCTCGCGCCCGCGCTCTCGCGAGCGCTCTTGCGCGCGGTCTTGCGGGCCCTGGACTTCCGGCCGCCGTTCCCTCGGCTCGACGAGTCCTGGTCGGTGTCGAAACGATCTCCGACTCCCACGGTGTAGCTCCTGACTGGATGGTGGCGGGACGACGATCGGCACACGGGGACTAGGGCCGCCGTGCACCATTCGGGGGGCATCGTTCGCGCGAGCCGACGACGGTCGGGCGCGCGCATTTTGCCCTCTTCCTTCAAGTTTGATACCGCCGCGTTCGGCGCGGCCGCGTACGTTTCGCGGCCTAACTTCAGTGATCAGAGGTGTTTACTGAACCGCTGCCGGCACCCGTCCGAGCAGGTAGCGCACCCGGATTCCGCCATTCGACAGCTCGAGCGCCGGGTGCAGGGGGAGACGCAGCTGGGCGTCGAGCGCGCGGTCGGGACTCAGTACCCCGAAGTCCCACCCTTGTAGCGCGGCGGCCGCGACCTTGCCGAGCTGCGCGTAGAGATTCCGCACGTCGCTCCCCTCGCTCGCCCGCACGCCGTAGGGCGGATTCGTCGCGAGCAACCCCGCACCGCGCGGCGGCTCGATCGCGCTCAGCGCACGCTTCACGAACACGACGTCGTCGCTCACGCCGGCGCGCGCCGCATTCGCGGTGGCCGCCTCGATCGCGCCGGCGTCGCGATCCGAGCCGACGATCGGGGCGCGAGCGCGCGGCAGCTCCTTCTCGCGGGCCCGCGCGAGCTCGCGGGTGAGGTCGTCCTCACGCAGCTCGGGCCAGCGCGCGAAGGCGAACTCCCCCGACTGCGCGCGCGCCGCGCCGGGCGCGATGCGACGCGCGATGAGCGCGCCCTCGATCGGGATCGTCCCCGCCCCGCACAGCGGATCGACGAGGGGAGTGTCACCGGTCCACTCCGCGGCGAGGAGCATCCCCGCGGCGATCGTCTCGCGCACGGGTGCCTTGGCCGTAGCCTGACGATAGCCGCGGCGGTGGAGCAGCTCTCCCGAGCTGTCCACGCTGATGGTGCACCGGTCGTGGAGCAGCCTGACGACGACGAGCTGCGCGCCCTCTCCTTCGTCGCTCTCCGCCTCGGCGCCGGTGCGCGCTTTCGGTGCCGCCTTCGCTCCGGTGCGACGCTCGATCGCGCCGACCACGCGCTCGGCGACCGCGTCGGAGTGGTAGAGCTTCGACTTCCGGCAGGTCGCGCGGACGCGCACCGCGGTGGGGCCCGTCCAGCGATCCCAGGGGATGGCGCGCGCGCTGCGCTCCAGCTCATGGAACGCCGTCGCCCGGAACTGCGCGACGCGCACCAGAACGCGGCTCGCCGTGCGAAGGACGATGTTCGCGCGTACGACGTCGGCGAGCGTTCCGCTCACCGAGACCCCGCCCGGCTCCTCGTGGCGCACCGCGAGCCCCGCCGCGCGCGCTTCCGCGGCGAGCAGGGACTCGAGGCCGGGCGCGCAGACCAGATAGATGTCTTCCATGGCGCGCGCCGTCAGGCCGCGGCCGCGGCGCGCGCGCGACGTCGTCCCACCCACCAGGCGAGACGGATGCCGAGGAGTGCGGCGAAGAGGAAGAGGTAGAGCAGCGGACGAGTGGTGTCTTTCTTCACCGCCCAAAGGTAGTGGACCGTCCCCGTCACCGCGGCGAGGTAGACGAGGCGATGCAGCGCGTTCCAGCGCCGGCCGCCGAGCCGGCGGATGGAGCTCTTCGTCGAGGTGAGGGCGAGGGGGAGGAGGAGCAGCCAGGTCGTCATCCCGACGAAGGTGTAGCGGTGCTTCAGGACGTCGTGGGTGATGTCGCCCCAGTCGAAGGCCTGGTCGAGCCCCGTGTAGCAGAGGAGATGGACGCACGCGTATCCGAAGGTGACGAGGCCGAGGGTGCGCCGCTGGCGCGCGATCTCGCTCCATCCCGTGAGGCGCCGCAGGGGAGTGACCGCGAGGGAGAGTGCGAGGAAGCGCAGCGTCCAGAGCCCGGTCTGGATGACGATCTCGCGGATCGGGTTCGCGCCGAGCCGGTCGGCGTACGCGGAGTACGCGATCCAGACGAGGGGAAGGGTCGCGAGCGCGACGACGACGGGCGTGCCGATGCGCTGCGCGAGCGGGCGCGGGCGCGGCGTGGGCCGCGCCGCGGGAGCTCCCGCCGGCCCCTCGTGCCTGACGTTGGGGAGGCTCAAAAGTTCTTGCGGAGGTCCATCCCCGAGTAGAGGCTCGCCACCTGGTCCGCGTAGCCGTTGAACATGAGGGTCTCCTTCTTCCGCCAGCCGCCGCCGATGACGCGCTCCTTGGACTGCGTCCAGCGCGGGTGATCCACCGTCGGGTTCACGTTGGCGTAGAAGCCATATTCGTTCGGCGCGATGACGTTCCACGTCGTCGCCGGCTGCCGGTCGGTGAAGCGGATGCGGACGATCGCCTTCGTGCCCTTGAAGCCGTACTTCCACGGCATGACGGTGCGCAGCGGCGCGCCGTTCTGATTGGGGAGCGGCTTCCCGTAGAGCCCCGTGACGAGGAGGGTGAGCGGATGCATCGCCTCGTCGAGCCGCAGCCCCTCGGTGTACGGCCAGGGAAGGACGTCCGACTTCTGCTCCGGCATCTGCTGCGGATCGAGCTTCGTCGTGAACTCGACGAACTTCGCGGAGGGGAGCGGATCGACGCGCGCGATGAGGTCGCGGAGGGGGAAGCCCTGCCAGGGAATGACCATCGACCACGCCTCGACGCAGCGGTGGCGGTAGATGCGATCCTCGAGCTTCGCCGGCCTGACGATGTCCTCGAGGGCGTAGTCGGCCGGCTTCTTCACGAGCCCGTCGATCCGCACCGTCCACGGCTTCGTGCGGAAGGCCTTCGCGTTGCGCGAGGGGTCCTCCTTGTCGGTGCCGAACTCGTAGTAGTTGTTGTACGTCGTGATGTCCTCGTACGACGTCGGCACCAGCGTATCCTGACCGGCGGTCGCGGAGTCGCTCCCGGTGGTGGCGCTCCGTCCCTCGCGCGTGCAGGCGGCGAGGACGGTGGAGGGAGCGAGCGCGAGGCCGCTGCCTAACAGTCCGGCGGCGCGCAGGAAGGAGCGGCGGTTCAGGTAATCCTGCTCGCTCGTGATCTCGGACGATGGAATCTGGCCGCCCTTGCGGATCTGCATCACAACCTCGCGTGTCGA
The DNA here is from genome assembly GCA_036262635.1 of Gemmatimonadaceae bacterium. Classification (GTDB taxonomy): domain Bacteria; phylum Gemmatimonadota; class Gemmatimonadetes; order Gemmatimonadales; family Gemmatimonadaceae; genus JABFXC01. The sequence continues at coordinate 7,304 of DATAIN010000807.1, forward strand.
GTCGGGGGCCAGGGACCGGGCGTGAGGCACTGCGTTGCCGGCAGTTGCTGGCCCCTGGCCTCTGGCCCCTGGCCCCCTGTATATGCCCTGCGATCTCGCCGGGTTCCAGTGCTTCGGAACGATTTCTGCTTTCCCGAAACGCATGACTCGGCCCGTCAACCGAGCCGCAGCGCTGCGCGTACTGCGTGAGCGCTTCGGCCATGATGAATTCCAGCCCGGACAGTGGGAGCCCATCCGTTCCGTTCTCTCGGGGCAGGATGCGCTCGTCGTGATGCCCACCGGCGCGGGGAAATCGCTGATCTATCAGCTCCCCGCGCTTCTGCTGCCCGGGCTGACGATCGTCGTCAGTCCCCTCATCGCGCTGATGAAGGACCAGCAGGACAAGCTCCGCGCGACAGGCGTCGACGCGCTGGCGATGCACTCGCATCTCACCACCGCCGAAGCGCGGGAGACGGGACGGCAGGTGCTCGAGGGGGAGGGCGAGATCCTCTACCTCACCCCGGAGCGCTTCAAGGACCGCGAGTTCTTCGAGCGGCTGCTCACCCGCACGGTCAGCCTCTTCGTGGTGGACGAGGCGCACTGCGTGAGCCAGTGGGGGCATGATTTCCGCCCCGACTACATCTCGCTCGGCTCGATCGCGGAACGGTTAGGCAGGCCGCCGGTGCTCGCGCTCACCGCGACGGCGACCGAGGAGGTGCGGCAGGACATCGCGCGGCAGCTCCGGATGAAGTCGCCGCACGTCACCATCACCGGCTTCGCGCGGCCGAACCTCCGCTTCGAGGTCCGGCGCACGGTGAACGACGGGATGAAGGATCGCGCGGTCGAGGAGATCCTCGACAACGCGGAAGGATCGGGGGTCATCTACGTCGCGACGGTGCGCGAGGCCGAGCGGCTGTACGAGTCGCTGAAGGACAGGTACGACGTCGGGCTGTATCACGGAAAGATGAACGCACCGGACCGCCGCGACGTGCAGGACCGCTTCATGCGCGACGAGCTGCGGGCGATGATCGCGACGAACGCCTTCGGGCTCGGCATCGACAAGCCCGACATCCGGTTCGTCGTGCACTATCACCTTCCCGGCTCCATCGAGTCCTACTATCAGGAGGCGGGACGCGCGGGGCGCGACGGGAAGCCGGCCGTCTGCACGCTCCTCTATCGCGTGGAGGACCGCCGCATCCAGTCGTACTTCCTCGGCGGGAAGTATCCCGAGATCGAGGAGGCGACGAAGGTCGCGCTGGTGATGGAGGCGCACCCCGAGCGCACGCCCATCGAGCTGCAGACGGTGGCCGAGCAGTCGGGGGTCGCGCGGCGGAAGGTGCGCATCGTCCTCACCCTGCTGAAGCGGCACGGCGTGCTGCGCGAGCACCGCGGGAATCTCTGGGAGCGGCTGAGCACCGGGCTGCTCAAGGTGAACCTCAGCGAGGACCTCACCGACTACGAGGAGCGTCGCGTCCTCGACCGTCGCAAGCTCGACGCGATGGTCTCCTACTGCCAGACGGCGCGCTGCTACACGCGCTCGATCCTCGAGTACTTCGGCGAGACCGACGTCGATCCGGACTGGCGCTGCAGGAACTGCGGCTCCTGCGATGGCCTCGACACCTGGGAGAGCGAGCACGGGCCGGCGGCCGCGGTGGTGA
>DATAIN010000808.1:0-3128 GCA_036262635.1 Gemmatimonadaceae bacterium
TCATGAACGACCACTTCATCCCCGTCGGGAAGCCGGCGCCGCCGCGGCCGCGGAGGCCCGACTCCTTGACGACGTTCACGATGTCGGCGGGCGCGGTGCCTAACGCCTGCTCGAGCGCGCGATAGCCGCCGCGCTGCCGCCAGCCGCTGAGCGAGCGCGCGTCGGGATCGCCGAAGTGCTTCGAGAGGATCGGCGTCTCGCGGGGATGCGACTTGTGGGGGTATCCCATTACTTGAGCTTTCCGAGGATCTCCGGGACGCGCTCCGGCGTCACCGACTCGATGAAGTCGTCGTTGATCATGATCGGCGTCGCGAAGCCGCATGCCCCGAGGCACTCGACCTCGATCACCGTGTACTTCCCATCCTGCGAGGTGACGCCGAGCTCACCGCATCCGGTGTGCTTGAGGAACGCCTTCGCCACGTCTTCCGCGCCGCAGACGCCGCAGGGCGACGTCGTGCAGACCTGGATGAAGTGGCGGCCGACCGGATGCTGGTGGTACATCGTGTAGAAGGTGACGACCCCCTTCACGTACGCCGGCGTCAGGTCGAGCAGCCCGGCGATCTCCGCCATCGCGGCGTCGCTGACCCACCCCTGCGCGTCCTGGGCGATCCAGAGCGCGGGCAGGAGCGCCGCCATCTTCGTCGGATAGCGGGTGAGCAGCTCGTCGAGCTTCTGCCGGTTCGCGCCGGTGAAGACCGGCGGCTGATCGGCGCCGTGGCCGTGGCCGACGTTCGAGTGCGAGGCGTGCGCGGGGGCGTGCAGGCCGCCTGCCTCTCGCTTCGCGCCGCTCATCGGTCGATCTTTGCCATGGTGGTAACGGCGGTCGATCTCTCCCTCTTCGCTCCGCTCATCGGTCGATCTCTCCCATGACGATGTCGATGGAGGCGTTGATCGCGATGACGTCGGACAACAGGTGGCCCTCGACCATCTTCGGGATCGCGCTGAGGTTCACGAACGAAGGGGGACGGATGCGCCAGCGCACCGGCTTCGACGTGCCGTCGGAGACCATGTAGTAGCCCTTCTCTCCCTTCGGGCTCTCGACGGCGACGTAGGACTCGCCGATCGGCGGGCGCGGACCCTCCATCACCTGCTTGAAGTGATGGATCATCGACTCCATCTCGCTCGTCGCCTTGCTCTTCGGCGGGAGGATGACCCGGTGGTCGTCGACGTTGACCGGCCCGTCCGGGAGGCGGCGCAGCGCCTGCTCGAGGATGCGCACCGACTGGCGCAGCTCCTCGAACCGCACGAGGAAGCGGTCGTAGACGTCCCCGTTCGTCCCGACCGGGACGTCGAAGTCGTACGTCTCGTAGTCGAGGTACGGGAAGTCCTTCCGCACGTCGTACGCGACGCCGGAGGCGCGGAGCATCGGGCCGGAGAGCCCGTAGTTCAGCGCCTCCGCGGCGGTCATCGCGCCGAGCCCGATCGTGCGGCCGACCCAGATGCCGTTCCGCGTGAGCATCCGGTCGACCTCGTCGAGGGTCTTCGGGAAGAGGCTGACGAAGGTCTGGAGCTGCTCGGTCCAGCCGTTAGGCAGGTCGGCCGCCATCCCGCCGACGCGGGTGGCGCTCGTCGTGAGGCGCGCCCCGACCCACCGCTCGAGCAGCGCGTAGACGTTCTCACGCTCCTGGAAAAGCCAGAGGAAGGGCGTGAAGGCGCCGATGTCGATGCAGGTCGTCCCGAGCCAGACGAGGTGCGAGATGATCCGCGACAGCTCCATCGCGATCACGCGCAGGACCGTGCAGCGCTCGGTGATCTCGATCCCGAACAGCCGCTCCGCGCCTAACGCGAAGGCGACGTTGTTGCCGATCGAGTTGAGGTAGTCCTCGCGGTCGGTCCACGGGATGATCTGGTTGTACTGCCGGTACTCGCCGATCTTCTCGAAGCCGCAGTGCAGGTAGCCGATGTGCGGGATGCAGCGCACCACCGTCTCGCCGTCGAGCTCGAGGACGAGGCGGAGCACGCCGTGCGTCGCCGGGTGCTGCGGCCCGATGTTGATGAGCATGTGCTCGCCCTCGAGCTCCGGCTCGATCGACGGCGGCGCGGCGACGGCGACCGTGCTGCCGTCCTCGGCGACCGCGAGCGGCACGCGCTGCGGGCGGCCCTGCGCGTCGAGCCCCGAGGTCGAGAGCTCGACTTCGACCGTTCGCTTGATGGTGGCCATTCGTTATTCCCCCGTCTTCTCGCCGGAGCGGAGCCGGGCGCGCATGTCCAGGGGCAGATCCTCGAAGGCGTCGGCGATCGTCAGCTCCTCCTTCGAGTAGCGCGACTCCGGGTTCGCCGCGAGCGCCTGACGGAGCTGCTCGGCGCGGCTGAAGCGTCCGCGGAGCGGGAAATCCTTGCGCAGCGGGAATCCCTCGCGATAGCCCTCCCACATGAGGAGGCGGCGCAGGTCGGGGTGCCCGACGAACTTGATGCCGAACATGTCGAAGCACTCGCGCTCCATCCAATCCGCGCTCTTGAAGATCGGATAGACGCTCGGCACCTCGAGCGGCGTCCCCTTCGGGAGGAGCGCCTTGAGGCGAAGGAAGCGCCGGAAGGCGAGCGAGCGCAGGTGCCATACGACCTCGAGCGGCTGCTCGACGTCGCGGAACTCGACCGCGGTCACGTCCGAGAGGTAGGTGTACTGCTGGCCCGGATCGTCGTGCAGCCAGCGCACGATTTCGCCGACGCGCGCCCGGTCGACGACGACCGTCGTCTCACCCCAGACGACGTCGACACGCTGCACCGCGCCGGCGAACTGCGCGCGGATCGCTTCGACGGTCGGGTTCACCTCGCCGCCGCGGTGCAGGATCTTCTTCGGGGTGGCTGGCGCCGGGGTGCCAGCCGGGAGCGAGCTTCCCGGCGTGACCGGCGTGAAGGGCGAAGGGCTCACAGGCCGGAGCGCGTCTGGTGGACGGCGTTGCCGAAGGGCTCGGAGAGCTCGTTGATCGCCGAGGGCGGGATGTAGAGCTGGCTCGTCGGATCGGGCTCCATCTCGTTGCGCAGCGACTGATCGGCCGCGCGCTCACGCTTCACCTTCTCCTGGAGCATCATGATCCCGTAGATGAGCCCCTCGGGACGCGGCGGGCAGCCGGGAACATAGACATCCACCGGAATGATCGTGTCGATCCCCTGCACCACCGCGTAGT
>DATAIN010000809.1:0-6867 GCA_036262635.1 Gemmatimonadaceae bacterium
CGAGGCGATGCCGAAGACGTTCGTCGCGACGTTCTGGAAGACGGGATTCTCCTCGTACTGCACCGTCACCGTGCGCGGGCGCGGGAAGAGCGTGTCGGGACGCGTGAAGGTGACGCGCCCGAGCTCGTAGTCCACCGTGTAGTCGAGGTCGCGCACGAGCTGCACGCCGTCGACGACGATGCGCTCCGAGTTCCGGCGGAGCTGGATCGCGCCGAGCATCAGCGACCCCGGATCGCCGCTCCCCTCGGACTCGTAGCGAAGCTGGAGCCGGTAGACCGCGGTCGGATGGCGCGTCGAGTAGAGGTACTCGTTGGGCGTGGTGTAGATCGGGTCGTTCGTCAGGTTGCCCGGCTGAACGAGACCGCCGCCGGTGGTCGGGCTGAAGGGCTGCACCGAGGGGAGCACGACGAAGTAGTCGCCGATCGTGCGCGAGGTACCGCCGCCCGGACCGGTCGAGACGTTCGCGTCGTTCGGGCGCGGCCAGACGCGGTTCTCCGCGTCGAAGGCGGCGGGGTTCGTCGACTGAGCGAGCCCGAACATCTGGAGGTACGTCTGCGCGCTTCCGGCGGAGGGCTTCTCCTGGTCCCCCGCCGCGCCGGCGACGACGCGCAGGTTGATCGAGCTGCGCCGCACCTCCGAACCGCCGATGCGATACGCCGAGCGGATCTCGCGGCGGAACGCCGGATCGCCGGGATTGATCGAGTGGTCGTAGACGAGGTTCGCGTACTGCGTCTTCCCCGGGATGAACGAGACGTCGGGGGTGCCGCCGGTGAGCGGATCGGTCGTCTCGACGCCGTTGACCGTCACCGTGTACGCGACGACGATGCGGTCGCGCTCGAGGCTCGGCTGGCGGACGAGGGCGAACCAGAGCTGCGAGGGGTCCATGTAGTAGTCCACCCCTTCTCGCAGGAGCTCGTACGGCTGCTCGCCGCTGTTCGCGGTGGTGAGCCCACGGACGATGAAACGCGGACCGTTAGGGTTCGCCGGCTGGCTGCCGATCTGCAGGCGGTAGACGTAGACGTGGGTCGGCCGCAGGTTCGGCGGGAGCGAATCGCGAAGCCGCCGAAGCTGCGTGCGGTCGAGGATGTCGATCCGAGGGTACCCGGCGAGGATCGCGGGGTCGACGGTGAAGAAGAAGCGGCGCGGCTCGATCTGGTAGTCGTCGATGTCGCGCGTCTCGCGCCGCTCCGTGCGATCGCCGACGGTGAAGCGCGCGTCGTGGACGAGCTGCCCCTTCTGCTGCGCGGCGATCGCGCGGAAGCGCATCGGTCCGAGCTGGCCGAGCGCCTGCACCCCGTAGTTGCCGCTCGGGATCCCGGCGGTGATGAAGCGCGACGGGGGCGGCGCGAAGGTGACGTTGCCGACCTCGAGCCGCTGGATGACCTCGTTCTGCTTTCCCTGGTAGTAGATCGAGAGGTTGTTCGACGCGTCGAACTCGCGCTGCGAGTCGTAGTCGACGTCCACGTGCACGCGGTCGGCGACGACGCCCCCGGAGAGCACGTTGAACTGGAAGTTGAAGCTCGGCGCGATCGGCGAGCGGCAGCCGCCGTACGCCGCGGCGAGATCGTAGGCGAGGCAGGGCGCGGTCTGTGCCTTCTCCCCCTTCGCCTCGAGCCGCGTGTTCAGCTTGAGGGAGAGGTCCGCGTAGTCGGTGACGGGAACCATCCCGCCGGGAGTTGTCGAGGGAAGCCCGGCGAGCGCGCTGGTATCCGAAGGCCCTGCCGCGATGGTCGTCAGGCGCTGCCGTGGCGGCGGGATGAAGCTCTCCACCGTCGGAGCTTCGACGCGCCGGTCGCGGGCGCCGAGCCACGCCGCGGCGAGGAGGCGCTCGCGGCGCGCGAGGTCGCGTCGCAGCGAATCCGTCTGCAGCATCGCGACCGCGCTCGCCGGAAGACGCAGCCTGGCGAGCCGGCCGAAGGGCTCGAGGCCGGGCGGTGTGGGAAGCGCGAGCTGGCGGATGATCGCGGTGTCCTTCGCGTCTGCCCGCAACCGCGCGCCGCGCTCCTGAGCGTGCAGCACGCTCCCCGCGCCCCCGTACGCGGGAGCGAGGCCCAGCAGCACGAGGAGAAGGGGGATGGGGGCGCGCACTATGCTCTGGGGACGGCGGCCGCCCCACCGGCGCGGCGCCGAGCCTTGAATTGCCGGGTTCCCGGGTGGAAACTTCGGGTCACACGTGAAGATACTCTCCAGGTACGTACTCAAGGAACACGCCGGACCGCTCGTCTTCGCGCTCGCCGCGCTGACGTCGCTCCTGCTGCTCAACTACGTCGCGAAGCAGTTCGGCGCGCTGGTCGGCAAGGGACTTCCCTGGACCGCGATCCTCGAGTTCTTCGGCCTGTCGATCCCCTTCACCGTCGCGACGACGCTGCCGATGGCGGTGCTCATCTCGACGCTCTACGCCTTCAGCCGGCTCGCGGCGGAGAACGAGATCACCGCGCTCAAGGCGAGCGGCGTCGGCATGCCGACGGTGATGATCCCCGCGCTCGGCGCCGCGACGGTGCTCGCGATCGTGATGATCGGCTTCAACGACCAGATCCTCTCGCGTGCGAATCACCAGCTCGCGGTGCTGCAGACGGACATCGCGCGCACCAAGCCGACCTTCGCGCTGCGCGAGCAGGTGATCAACCCCGTCTCGCCGGGGCGGCTGTACGTGCGCACGGGGCACATCGATCGCTCGACGAACCGGATGCGCGAGGTGACGATCTACGACCTCAGCGACCCCACGCGTGCCCGCACGATCTACGCGAACAGCGGACTGCTCGGCTTCACGGCGGACGGCCAGGATCTGGTGATGACGCTGTTCGACGGCTGGATGCAGGAGGTCTCGAGCACCGATCCGGGTCAGCTGCAGCGTCTCTTCTTCACGCGCAATCGTATGCGCGTGCGCGGCATCGGGAGCAAGTTCCAGAGCTCGCAGGACGTGGAGTACAAGGGACCGCGCGAGAAGACGATCTGCGAGATGCAGCGCGACTACGTCGCCGCGCAGGCCGGCGTGAAGCGCGGCGAGGTCGAGCTCTCGTACGTCCTGCGCAACAACGTGCGGATGGCGGCGAGCGGCCTGTCGGCGTCGCCCCCCGCCGTCACGCCGATGGATTCGTCGTCGGGCGTCGGCCTGACCATCGGCGGCGCGTACTGCCGGCTGCTCGGGCTGTTCGGCGTGAAGCAGGCGCTCGCCGCGCAGCCTGCTCGCGCGGCGGAAGACCTCATAGCCGCGGAGCCGCCGCAGTTCGGCGCGACGCGCGCGCAGAAGGCGCGGCAGCGCGCCGAGATCGAGCGTCAGCGCGGCCAGCAGGATTCGGCCGCGATGGCGGCGGCGCGCGCGGGCAACGCTCCGCCGAACCCCGCGCTCGGCACCGCCGATCGCGGCATCGGGCTTCCGCCCTCGGCGGGATTCGCGAACGCGCAGGGCGACGTCGCCGTCGGCGCGATCAGCGCGCTGCGCGACCGGATCACCGAGTCGAAGCGCACGCGCGACATGTTCGGCGTCGAGATCCACAAGAAGTTCTCCCTCGCCGTGGCCTGCATCGTCTTCGTCCTCATCGGCGCGCCGATCGCGCTGCGCTTCCCGCGCGGCGGGGTAGGGCTCGTCATCAGCGTCTCGCTATCCGTCTTCGCGCTCTATTACGTGGGGCTCATCGCCGGACAGTCGCTCGCCGAGAACGGGACACTGAGTCCCTTCCTCTCGATGTGGCTCACGAACATCGTCTTCACCATCGTCGGGCTCATCCTGCTCGCGCGGATGGGCAAGGAGTCGAGCACCGCACGCGGGGGCGACATGCGCGAGATGCTCGACATGGCGCGGAGCTGGATCGCGGGCCAGATGCGCCGGCTCGGGTTCAAGGTGGACCGCCGCCGGAGGGTTGCATGAGGATCATGCCCCGCGCGCTCGACCGGTACGTCTTCGGCGAGTGGTTCAAGATCTTCATGACGACGGCGTTCGGCTTCCCGCTGCTCGTCATCGTCATCGACCTCACGGACAACCTCGAGAAGTACCTCGCCCGTCACCTCAGCCGCGAGGCGATCGCGCTGAGCTACCTGTACTGGCTGCCGGAGTCGATGTTCATGGTGCTCCCCGCCGCGGTGCTCTTCGCGACGGTCTTCTCCATCGGGAGCTTCACGCGCTACTCCGAGGTGACGGCCGCAAAGGCGAGCGGGATCAGCTTCTTCCGCCTCATCGCGCCGATCGTCGCCGGGTCGCTCCTCGCCGCGGTGCTCGGGCTGATCATCAGCGAGGTCTCGCCGATCACCACCGCGAAGCGGAACGACATCCTCGAGGAGAACAGGGACGCCCGCGGCACGGAGCGCTACAACTTCGTCTACTCGGCGGAGAACGGGCGCGTCTACAAGGCCGGCTCGCTCTCGGTGCCGAATTCGCAGATGGGGAACTTCCAGATCGAGCGGAAGGGGAACGGGCCGGACTATCCGACGCTGGTGATCAGCGCCGCGAACGCGAAGTGGGCGCCGGCGCGCGGGTGGGTGCTGAACAAGGGGACCGCGCACGTCGTCCCGACCTCCGGCCCCGACATCGCGGTCGCCTTCGACTCGCTCAAGGATCGCGGGATGACCGAGCAGCCGACGGACCTCCTCGCGACTCCGCGCTCGCCGCACGAGATGGGCTATCGCGATCTCTCGCGCTTCATCAAGGCGCTCGAGCGGTCGGGGGGCGACGCGAACGAGCTGAAGGTGGAGCGCGCGCTGAAGATCGCGATCCCGATCACCTGCATCATCATCGCGCTCTTCGGGGCGCCGCTCGCCACCAGCACCCAGCGCGGGGGCGCGGCCTACGGCATCGGCATCAGCCTCGGCGTCACCATCATGTTCCTGATGATGATCCAGCTCACGAAGGCGATCGGCGGGAAGGGGCTGCTCCCGCCCGACCTCGCGGCCTGGCTGCCGAACATCGTGTTCGGGATCATCGGCGGGTTCCTCCTCTCGCGCGCCCGCACGTGACCCGGACATCGTGAGCGGCTACTACGAGCCATCGACCGACCCGCGGCTGACGGCGCAGTTTCCCGTCGTCCAGCGGGCGGGGATCAAGCTGTTCCGCCGCGCGGCGCGCGTCACCACGCGCAACCTGCGCGACGTCGGGCTGCGCGCGCTGTTCATGCGCGACGTCGGCCGCGCCTTCGCCGATCCGGCGACGTACATCCCCGAGACGATCCGCCAGATGCGGAACATCGGGGTCGACTCGGTGCCGCTGGCGTCGATCGTCGCCGCGTTCATCGGCAGCGTCATCGCGCTGCAGGTGCGCTACCAGCTCTTCCAGGGGATCCAGCTCAGCGTCGTCGGGCTCTCGGTGCGGCAGATGATCGTCCTCGAGCTCGGGCCGCTGCTCACGGGGCTCGTGCTGACGGGTCGCGTCGGCGCGCGGATGACGGCGGAGATCGGGACGATGCGCGTCACCGAGCAGATCGACGCGCTCGAGACGCTGGCCTATGACCCGATCGCCTACCTCGTCGTCCCACGGGTGCTGGCGGCGCTGATCATGTTGCCGGTGCTGACCGTCTTCGCGAACTTCGTCGGGATCGTCGCCGGGTGGTTCACCTCCGTGCTGGCGACGGACGTGCTCTCGTCGCAGTTCATCGAGGGGCTGAAGCTCGGCTTCAACCCCTTCCAGGTCTTCTATAGCTTGTTGAAGGCGGTGATGTTCGGCGGCGCGATCGCGTTCGTGTGCTCCTACGAGGGGTACATCACCGAGGCCGGCGCCGAAGGCGTCGGCCGGTCGACGGCGAAGGCGGTGGTCATCGCCAGCGTGACGATCCTCGTGCTGGACGCGCTCACCGCGGCACTCCTCGCTCCACAACTTCAGGGATGAAGAGACGAAACGAAGTCGCCGTCGGCATCGTGGTCATCCTCGCCGTGGTCCTCGGCGTGCTCGGCACGCTGTGGCTCGTGCGCGGGGGGCTCGCCTCGGGGTATCCGCTGTACGCCGTGTTCCCCTGGGGCTCGGGGCTGAAGCAGGGACAGCCCGTGCTCCTCTCGGGAGTGAACGTCGGCTACGTCGGTGACATCAACCTCGAGAAGAACGGGACGCTCACCGTGCAGATGCGGATCGGCAAGGACTACCAGGTCCCCCAGGGCACGGTGGCGACCGTCGAGCCTAACGGCCTGTTCGGCGACATGATGGTCGCGCTGCGGGCCCCGGGACCGAACCCGGTGAGCTACCAGAAGGGCGACACCCTCCCCGTCGGCAAGCCCTCGGTGACGATGAACGAGCTCCTCGCGCGCCTCGACACGGTGAGCCGCGGCGTGCGCGAGATGAGCGACGCCTTCACCATCGAGATGGTGCAGAACAAGGGGATCGCCGACCTGCGGGTCACCATCGAGCAGGCGGCGCGGCTGATGACCCAGCTCAACGCGATCGCCGCGCAGCAGGCGGTGGAGATCTCGCGCACGACGGCCGCGCTGAGAAGGACGGCGAGCGCGATCGACAGCGCGAGCGTCGATTCGACGGTGCAGAACCTCCAGACGACGAGCCAGAACATGGCCGCGTTGACGAGCGAGCTGCGACAGACGACGACGACGATGAACGGGCTGCTCGCGAAGCTGGACCGGGGGGAGGGGACGGCGGGGAAGCTGCTAACTGATACGTTATTGTATCGCGACGTGAGGAATCTGGTGGGGCGGGTGGATTCGTTGACGGCGGACTTCAAGAAGAATCCGAAGAAGTACATCAATCTCCGCATCTTCTGAGTCGATGCACGTGCAGGCGAACCGGCGATGCATGATGCACGATGCTGGTCGGCGATGAGCGATGCGCGAAGAGACCCTGCTCGTTCGTGCATCGTGTGTCGTGCATCCGCATCGTGCATCATGCATCGCTCGTTCGCCTGAGCGTGCATCCCCACAAGAGAAGAAGCGCCGGGT
>DATAIN010000810.1:0-6083 GCA_036262635.1 Gemmatimonadaceae bacterium
ACCACTCTTTGGTAGGCCGAGGCGGTGAGGTGGGGAGCACTACAGCTGCACACCCATTGAAGCAGTGCTCCTGGCCGTCCTCACCGTCTCACTGCCTCGGGCATTCCTTGATGTGGTTGTGGTTACCGTATTAACGCCCCACACCAAGCGATGCTCGGACGGTCGCGATGCTGACCGATGCGCACCGAGCCTCGCCCGCCCGCGAACGCCTCGAAACACCGATTGCGCTCCCCATCTCCCCGCACCATGTTCGCGCCGACAACCTCTGGAGAATCCATGTCCGACGAGAAGAGCGCCCTCGGCGCATCGCAGGATCGCAGGACCTTCCTCACCACACTCGGCGGAGCGGCGCTCGCGGCGAGCGGGCTCGGCGCGCTCGCCTGCGTCTCGCGTGGCGGCTCGACCGCGGCGGAATCGACCGCCGCGGGGTCGATGGCGACGGCCGGAGGGGCGAAGATCCGGCCGATCGGCGTCCAGCTCTATACGGTGCGCGACGAGATGCAGAAGGACGTCGCGGCGACGCTCGCGCGCGTCGCGCAGATCGGCTACACCGAGGTCGAGTTCGCGGGATACTTCGACAAGACTCCGGCTCAGATCCGCGCGATCCTCGACCAGAACGGGCTCACCGCGCCCTCGTCGCACGTCCCGCTGCAGATGCTGCAGGGCGACCTCGCCGGTGTCATCGCGGCGGCGAAGACGATCGGGCATCAGTACATCGTCTGCCCCTGGCTCGACCCGAGCCAGCGCGGGAGCACGACCGACGCGTGGAAGAGCTTCGGCGCGACGCTCACCGACATCGGGCGGCGGTTGCAGCAGGCGGGGCTCCAGTTCGCCTATCACAACCACGACTTCGAGTTCAAGAAGATCGGCGACACGGTTCCCTTCGAGGTGCTGCTCGCGAACAGCGATCCGCAGCTCGTGAAGATCGAGATGGATCTCTACTGGGCGACGAAGGGCGGGCAGGATCCGCTCGCGTGGTTCGCGAAGTATCCCGGGCGGTTCCCGCTCGTGCACGTGAAGGACGGTCGCGGCGCGGCGCTCGACATGGCGCCCGTCGGCCAGGGAACCATCGACTGGAAGCGCATCTTCGCGAAGCGCGACCAGGGGGGGATCCGGCACTACTTCGTCGAGCACGACAACGCCGCCGAAGGACCCGGCGGCGCGTTCGCGTCGATCACGACGAGCTACAACTATCTGCGGGACCTAACGGTGTGACAGCACGGGGCCCAGGGGCCAGGCGTGAGGGACTGCGTTAGCGCAGTTCCTGGCCCCCGGCCCCTGGCACCCGGCCCCCGGCCCCTTCACTTCAGAACTCCGCCCTCAGCCCCACCTGACCGCGCCGCGCGCCGAAGGCGGCGTTCGGGCGGCCGTACGTCGTGAGGAGCGCGCCCGCCTGGTCGCGCTGGCGACCGTTGTAGCCCGCGACGTTGTTCGTGTTGAAGACGTTGAAGATCTCGGCGGTGATGCGCAGCGTCGTCCCGCGCGAGGCGAGCAGCGACTTGCCGACGCGGAGGTCGACGTTGCGGTACCACCGGTTCCAGGCGTTTCGCGGCCGCTGCGTGCGCTGCCCGGCAGGATCCCCGGTCGGGAAGAAGTCGTCGGTCAGGTCGTTGTCGCGGTTCAGATCCTGCCCGATGAACGCGCCGTAGGGGCGCGGGCTCGCGATCGTGCCGATCCCCGACAGCTCGAATCCCCAGGGAAGCGTCGCGACCTCGGAGAGCACCAGACGATGCCGCTCGTCGCCGGCGGTGCGCTGCATGTTGTACGAGCTGCGGTACGCGTAGGCCGGCGCGGTGACCGCGTCGTAGTCGGCGCGGTACCAGCCTAACGTGTAGGCGAGGTTGCTGAGCAGCTTCGGCCGCTGGTACGCCGTCGAGAACACGAACGCGTCGAACTTCGCGCGCCCGAAGTCGTCCCAGACGATGATGTCGCCGTAGCGCGGCGTGAGCTTGCGCGGCCCTGCCGTGTTGGTGCTGAAGTCGCGGTAGTTGAGGTTGAGCCGCGTGTAGAGGTGCCGCACGTCCTGGTGCACGTAGTCCAGGTTCAGCGCGAGCGACGGCGTCATCTGGTGCCCCACGCCGAAGGACAGCTGCCGGTTCTCCGGCGCCTGCATCAGGTGCTTCACGAGCACGACGTTCGGCGTGCTCGGCACCGTCCCCGAGATGACGCGCCCGCGGAGGACGTCGACGTCCATCGTCCCCGGATTGGCGATGGTATAGCTGCGCCACGACGCCGCGAGGCGCTCCTGGAAGCCGATGAAGCTCGCGACCCGGTCGTAGATGATCCCCGCTCCGCCGCGGATGAAGGTGCGGTTCGTCCCGAAGGGATCCCACGAGAAGGAGAGTCGCGGGGAGAAGTTGTTCAGGTCGTTCTTCCGATCGCCGCGGTTCAGATATGGCGAGATCTGGGGACGGTTGGTGATCGCCGTGTCGCTCGCCCAGGGCACGGTGTAGTCGTTGTTGAGCGTGTTGATCTCCGCGTCGTAGCGCACGCCGAGGTTGAGCGTGAGCGTGGGGCTCGCGCGCCACTCGTCGTTCAGGTACGCGCCGGTGATCCACCCCGAGAGATCGGCGAGCGCGTCGCCGGTGCCGCTGGTGTTCGGGTATCCGATGCCGATCACCGCCTGGTTCGGCACCGTCGCCGTGTCCTGCCCGAAGCGGAACTGCGCGTCGCGGAAGTTCGGCGAGAACTGGTCGGCGGCGATGTGGCTCGCCTCGACCCCCGCCTTGAAGACGTGCGATCCCATCCACCCGTCCCTGGTGTACGAGGCGCGGTCGATGAGCCGCCAGTGCGTCTCGTTGAGGAGCAGCGGGAAGGTCGCCGTGCCTAACGTGATGCTCGGATAGACGCGCTGCGGCCCGGGGACGAGCGGGCCCTCGTCGTGGTGCCAGCGCACGAACTGGAGGCTCAGCTCGTTCAGGGTGTTCGGCGTCGGGAGGAAACGATCGCGGATCTGCGCGACGTGGATCAGATACGACTGGTCGATCCCGCCCTCGCGCGCGACCGTCGCGCCGAAGTTCGACTCGCTGGTCATGTAGCGCACCGCCCACTCCGCGTCCACGGTGTTGCGGTCGCTCGGCGTGAAGGTGCCGCGGAGGAAGCCGGTGTGGTTCAGGTTCGGCGCCTTGAAGGAGCCCTTGTAGCGATCCCAGATCGCCGGGTTCGCCGCGGGACGGCCGGGGACGACGTCGATGTAGTTGTTCGAGTTGGTGACCTCGTAGTTCACCGCGAAGAAGGCGCGGTCGCGCCGGATCGGCCCGCGCACGTTGAAGCCGAGCTGCGAGCGGTTGAAGTTCGGGGCCGCCTTCTGGAAGACGGTCTTCGCGACCATGTCCTTGTTCTGCAGGAAGCCGAAGGCGGATCCGTGCAGCTCGTTCGTCCCGCGGTTCGACTCGGCGCTCAGCACGTAGGCGCCGGCGTGCGAGTACTCGGCGTCGTACGGGTTGAGGAAGACGCGGAACTCCTGGATCGACTCCTGCGGCAGCGGCGCGCCGGTCTGCGGGATGCCGACGAGATTCCCGTTGAAGAGGCTCTTCAGCTCGATCCCGTCGAGGTAGAAGTTGATGAAGCGAAGGTCGGGCACCGCGCCGGCCGAGGGGAGCGCGCGTCCCGCCTGCGGGGCGAATCCCTTGACGCCCGGCGCGATCGCGGCGAGGGTCATGATGTTGCGGTCGATCGTCGGGAGCTTCTCGATCTGCTCGTGGACGACCGGCGCCGACACCGAAGTGCGCTGCACCTCGACCGGTGTCGTGCGCTGCGCCGTGACCGCGACCTCACCGAGCTCCGTTGCCTTTCGCTCGAGGTCGAAGACGATGTTCGCGCGCTGGCCGAGCAGGAGCTCGACGGACTGCGCGCTCGGCGCGTAGCCGATGGCGCGGACGGCGACGGCATAACGGCCGGGGGCGAGACCGAGCACGCGGAAGCGCCCGACGTCGGTGATGCGGGCGGTGCGTCGCTCGTTCGTGGCGGGGTTGGTGACGGTGACGTCCCCCTGGGTCACCATCTGCCCTTCCGGGCCGCGCACCGACCCCTCGAGTGTTATCGTCAACTGCGCTCGCGCAGCCACCGGAGTGAAGAGCGCGAGCGCGACGAGCGCGACGAGCGCGCGGGCGAACCAGACAGAGAGACGCATGGACACCTCCCCGCAGATGGTGGAGCGCAGGCGCCGCGGTTCCGCGACCGCGCGAGAGACGAACGCGAACGCAGCTCGACGCTACGACGAGAAGGTCGCCCTTGTCAACGCCGGGCGCGCGACCGTGATGATCGGCCGCGCCGCGGTCATCGCGATGTTCCTCGCGCTGCTACCCCCGGCGACGTCGCGCGCGCAGGGTTCGCCGCCGGACAGCGCGCCGCGCAGCGTGGCGCCGGGGGTGACGCTGCGAACGATCGTTCGCCCCGAGGGACCGTGGGTCATCCATGCGCTCGCGGTGGCGCTGTCGCGCGGCGATCTCGAGGTGCACGCGGCGCGCGCATGCGACCGCTTCACCGGACGCGAGCGACCGAGCGCGATCTCGAAGCGGCTGAACGCGGAAGGCGCGGGGGTCGTCGCCGCGATCAACGCGGGATTCTTCGATCTCGAGGGCGGCTCGGGGGTGAGCGAGAACAACGTCGTGGTCGACGGCGAGATCGTGAAGGGCGTCGCGACGACCGAGTCGCCCTTCGGGCGCCGCAACACGGTGCGCTCCCAGTTCGCGATCGAGGCGGACGGGCGTCCGGCGATCGAGCGCTTTCGGCTCGCGGGCACCGTGCGCACGCCGCGCGGCCGCTGGCCACTCGGGTCGTTGAACGGGGATCCGGTGGTGGACGGCGTCGCG
Source organism: Gemmatimonadaceae bacterium (assembly GCA_036262635.1). Lineage (GTDB taxonomy): Bacteria > Gemmatimonadota > Gemmatimonadetes > Gemmatimonadales > Gemmatimonadaceae > JABFXC01. The sequence goes on from DATAIN010000810.1 coordinate 4,815, forward strand.
CTCTACACGAGCTGGACGACGCGCCCGCCGCGCTTTCCGGCGACGGTGCGCTCGGTGTCGATCCCGCTCGAGCGCGTCGGGGGCCACGGGGACACGCTGCGCTACCGGGTGCGCGCCGACGGACGCGATTCCGTCGCCGACAGCACCATCGCGCACGGGCTGCTCGTCGGCACCGGACGCGCCGCGGCGGGGATCGGCGCGCTGCGTCCCGGCGACGTCATCACCGTCGTCGCGACGATCACGCCGGGGGGAACGCCGCGGGCGCTCGTCGGCGGGTGGCCGGCGATCGTGCACCGAGGCGAGAGCATCGCCGCGCGCGCGGACTCGGTGGAGGGGACGTTTCCGCGCTTCTCGTCGGCGCGCCATCCGCGGTCCGCGGTGGGGATCTCGCGCGGGGGAGACACGCTGCTTCTCGTCGCGGTGGACGGACGTCAGGCGTCGAGCGTGGGGATGTCGCTCGTCGAGCTCGCGCAGACGATGATCGAGCTCGGCGCGTGGGACGCGGTGAACCTCGACGGAGGCGGATCGACGGCGCTGGTCGTGAACGACAGCGTGGTGAGCTCGCCCTCGGACCCGACGGGGGAGCGCGCGGTGGGCGACGTGCTGCTCGTGACGCGCGCGGCGGGCGAGCGGGTGACGCGGCGCTTACCGGCACGGAACATCGTACCGAGCTGCGTGCTCGCCGGCGCGCGCGACCCCGACCGGTGAGGCAGTTCCCGCGCTGACGGGCCCGAGCTCGCGCCGGTGCGTCTCCGACCTCACCGCCGGGCATCGCGTGGAACCGCGCATCTTCTCGGAGGTCGACCCATCGGCGCGCCGACGAGCTGGCGTGCACCGACCTGTTACTCGACTTCAGGAGCGTGCGGCGGAGCTGGTGAGCCCGGAAGGGCCGGAAGAACGGTCGTGGCCACCGATGCCCCGCGCCGCGACCGCGCCGGCGAGCAAGGTCGGTCCGACCTGCAGCGCCTGGATCAACAGCGCGACCGCGAGGGCGGGCGCGTCCGGCATGCCGAAGGAGCGCGACGCGAGCAGGTACGCGACCTGGAAGACGCCGACGTTGCCGGGCGTCGCACGCACGAGGAAGCTGACCCCGACGACGAGCAGCGCGGTGATCGAGCCGGCGAGCGGGATCGGCAGCTGCGCGGCACGCGCGGTCACGTGATACGTCGCCACCTGAAGCAGCCATGCGCCGATGGAGAGCAACAACGCGACGGCGAGCCGCGGCATCGTCGAGCCGGTGGCGAGTCCGCCGACGAAGCGGCTGGCGTA
>DATAIN010000811.1:0-8764 GCA_036262635.1 Gemmatimonadaceae bacterium
GAAGCCAAGCGCGCCGACGATGCGCCAGATGGCGCCGATGGTCCGCTCCCGCGCCGCGCCGCGCGGCGCCGCCGCGACCTCGTCGAGCGCGGCGGCCACGAGATCGAACAGCTCCGGGCTCGCATCGTGGTGCCCGAAGCGCAGCACCACATCCGCGATCGCCGCCGCACCGCTGAAGCGAGCGAGATCTTCGGCGAGCGCCCCCCGCGAACGGCCGACGTCGAAGCCGGCGAGCGTCTGCAGGTCGCGCCCCGGCTTGAGCAGGATCTGCGCGCTCCCCTGCGCGAACAGATCGAGCGCCGACCCGAACCTGCTCCGCGGCCGCCGCGCCCCCTTCGCGATCACCGCCTGCACCCCCGCCTCACGCGTGACGAGGCGGAGGATCCGCGAGGACTCGAGATACTCCATCGAGTGCAGGACGATGGCGTCGGAGTGGAGGAGCATGACGGGGAATCTACTGCGCGTTCCGCGTCCCACGTTCCACGTCCCGCGTCGCACATCGACGTGGGAGGGCGCTGGCGCGGCTCACGTGGGACGTGGGAAGTCATCGCTGCGCTCGACGACGGGGGACGGGGGACGGGGGAGGCTCCGAGGCGGGGACGTGGGACGTGGAGGATACGGGGAGGCTCCGACCGCGGATGAAGGAGCAGGGAGAACGGATAAAGGAGCAGGAATCCCCCGTCCCCCGTCCCATGTTGCCGAGCGAGCGCAGCGAGCGATGGCTTCCCACGTCCCATGTCTATCGCGGAGCGCCCTCCCTCGTCGCAGTCGCAGTCACTGATGCCCGGAGACCGAGGTAAAGTGTTCGCCCCTGCGTGGCGTAGCCGTATACGCTCTGGTACTTCGCGTCGCCGAGGTTCTCGCCGCGGAGGGTCAGGAGCAGGGAGTGCGTGCCGGTGGTGCGTCCGCGAAGCGGGAGCTCGGCGGCGGCGTCGATGAGCGTATAGGGGGCGAGGCGGCGGCGGAGCCCCGCGTTGTAGTCGTAGTCGTCGCGGGCGCCGGTGCGGGTGAGCGTCGCGAAGAGCGAGCCGCGTGGACGCTGGTACGACGCGTCGATGGTCGCCGTGCGGCGGGGACGGCGGAGGAGGGGCTTCCCTTCCTCGACGGAACCGAAGCTGCCGTTGCCGGGATTGGTGACGCGCGTGCGCTGAAGGGTGTAGCTGCCGCGCGAGGCGAAGCCGCGCGTGCCGGCGATGCGGGCTTCCAGCTCGAGGCCGCGCGAGGTCGCGGCGAGCACGTTGTAGTAGTTCGAGACGCCCGGCGCGATGTAGCGGTACTGCACGAGGTCGCGGAAGCGCTGATCGAAGTACGTAGCGCCGAGGGTGAGCAGCCCGGAGGCGAGGCGCGTTTCGGCGCCGACCTCGCGCGAGCGGTTGCGCTCGGGACGCAGCCCGGGCTCGCCGGTGGAGAAGCCGGTGTCGAACAGCTCGTCGAAGGCCGGCTCCTTGAAGGCGGTGGCCGCGCTCGCGCGAATCACCGTCGCGGGAACGAGCTCGGTCGCGGCGCCCACGCGATACGTCTTCGCGACGCGATCACCGCGCAGCCGCTCGGCCCGTGCGCCGGCGTCGAGCGAGAGCGCGCGACTTCCTCCAGTGAGCTGCGCATACAGCGCGCGGTTCGTCCGCGAGCGATTGAAGTTGCTGGTGGAACCGAAGTTGGCGTACTCCGACCAGCCGCGGCTCCTGGCGCGCTGCGCTTCCAGCGCGCCTCCGGCGAGCATCGTCACCGCGCGCGGAAGCGAGGCGACGAGCTGCACGTCCGCGAACTGCCGCGTCGCCGCGGTGTGGGAGCGCGAGTAGTACCCGCCCGCGTCACCGGGGCTGTCCGGAAGATCCGCGGAATTCCCGAGCAGCGCCGCGCGACCGAGCTGAAGTCGCGTCGAGAGCCGCTCGCTCGCGCGCCACAGTCCGATCGCGGAGAGCGAGAGCCGGTTCGAGCCCGTGTACGCGTTCGAGTCGACGGGATCGCCGCCGCCATCGGTCGGGTAGTGGTAGCGCGCGTCGGAGTAGCTCGCGCTCAGCGAGGCATTTCCGCGCTCGCCGGCGAGCTCGCCGCCGGCGCTCGCGACGGCGTTCCGGAATCGATTGTTGAAGGGGAGGAAGCCATCACCCGCGTGATAGCCGGCGGCCGCCGAGCCGCGGACGCGAGTGGTCGCGTCGAGCGTCGTCTCGCGCGCCGCGGAGACGGTCGCGTCGTACTGGCGATCGCGATTCGCCATCCGGAAGGCGGCGCTCGCCGGGTCGCGCCGCCGGGTGAAGATCTGCACGACGCCCGTCATCGCGTCTGAGCCATAGAGCACACTCGCCGGTCCGCGCACGATCTCGATGCGCTCGACGTCGTCGGTGGTGAACGCGCCGAGGTCCACCGCGCCGCCGGGAGCGTTCAGGGGAACGCCGTCGATCAGGATCTTCGTGAAGTTGCTGTTCCCGCCGCGGAGAAAGATCGAGGTCTGCGAGCCCGGCCCGCTCGTGCGCCCGAGCGCGACGCCCGGCACCGTGCGCAGGGCGTCGAGGAGCGTGACCGCACCCCGCGCGCGCAGGTCGGCGCCGCTGACCACCGTGGTCGCCGCCGTCGACGCGGCGGTCGCGACGGGCACCTTGGTCGCCGTGACGACGACGGGCGAGAGCGAGGTCGTGTCGCGCGACTGCTCCTGCGCAGCGAGGCTCGCCCCAGGCGCGAGCGCGACGGCGAGGATGACGGCGAGGTGGGAGGACGACGGGTTTCGCATCGTTGGATGAGTGAAGGCGGTGAAAGCGGCGATCAGTCGCGCCGGCCGCGCAGCGGCACGAGCGCGGGCGCGCCGACGGCCGGATCGCGAACCACGACGACCGGCCACTCGTAGACGCGCTCGAGGATCTCGCCGCGCATGACGGCGGAGGGAGTACCGGCGGCGGCGACCGCGCCGCGATGGAGGAGGACGATCTCGTCGGCGAAGCGCGCGACGAGGTTGAGCTGATGGCTGACGAGCAGCACGGCTTTTCCCTCGCGCGCCAGCCGCGCGAGGAGCTCGAAGACGCTCATCTCGTGGGCGACGTCGAGAAAGGTCGTCGGCTCGTCGAGGACGAGCGAGGTTCCCTGCTGCGCGAGGGCGCGGGCGATGCGCACCCGCTGCCACTCGCCACCGGAGAGCTCATCGCTGCCGCGGTCGACGAGATCCCCTACCCCGGCGGCGGCGATCGCGTCGTCCACCGCGCGCGAGTCGGCGGCGGACCACGTCGCGAGCGCGTGCAGGTGCGGCCGCCTCCCGAGCGCGACGAGCTCGCGCACGGGAAGCGGGAACGCGGGACTCTCGCGCTGCGGGACCACCGCGACGCGGCGCGCCCGCTCGCGGGGGTCGAGCGTCGCCGCGTCGGCCGCATCGATGGTGATCGTGCCCCGCTCCAGCGGAAGGAGCCCGAGCAGCGCGCGCACCAGGGTGCTCTTCCCGCTGCCATTCGGTCCGACGACCGCGGTGATGCGGCCGCGCCGCGCGACCAGCGAGACGTCACGCACCGCCGGCTGCTCGCGGCGCGGATAGCGGAGCACCACGCGCTCGAAGTGGATCATCGCAGGGCGCGCAGCCGCGTGAGAAAGAACGGAACGCCGATGAGCGCCGTGACGGCGCCTAACGGCAGCTCGGCGGGCGGGCGGGCGAGCCGCGCGGCGAGATCAGCGGCGACGACGAGCGAAGCGCCGATCAACGCCGTCGCCACGATCAGCTCGCGCTGCGCGCGCAGTCCCGTCGCGCGCGCGAGATGCGGGACGACGAGGCCGACGAACCCGACGAGACCCGCGGCGCTCACCGTCGCCGCGGCGAGCAGCGCCGAAACGACGTAGACCCACCGCGTCGCGCGGCCGACGCGCACGCCGAGCGCCGCAGCCGCCTCGTCGCCGAGGGCGAGCGCGTCGATGTCGCGCCCGATCGCCCAGAGCGCCGCGCCTCCGAGCGCAACGTAGACGGCGAGCCAGCGCACACCGCTCCATTCCGCGGCCGAGACGGAGCCCATCATCCACCAGGTCGCGTCGCGGATGGTGTTCGGTGGCGCGTTCGCCAGCACCACCATGATCGCCGCGTTCGCGAAGGCGCCGACGACCACCCCCGCCATCAGCAGCACGCGCCCGTCCGCGCGCCCACCGGCCGCGTGCGCGACCACCAGCGCGACGACGACCGCGAGCACCGCGCCGGCGAACGCCGCGAGGGGAACGACGCCGTAACCTCCTCCCGACGACACCGCGAGCACCGCGCCGACCGCCGCGCCACCCGACACGCCGAGCAGATACGGCTCGGCCAGCGCATTCCGCAGCGTCGATTGCAGCGCGCTCCCCGACATCGCCAGGCCGCAGCCGACGAGCGCGGCGAGCGCGACACGCGGCAGCCGCAGGTCGCGGACGACGGCGACGACCAGCGGATCGCCCGCGCCGCGCAGCGCGCGCCAGGCGCCGAGGGGCGAGACCCGCACGTTGCCGAGCGCGACGCCGGCCACCGCGACGAGCACCAGCGCCGCGAGGAGCAGCACGACGATCAAGGCAAACCGGCGCGTCACGGTCCCTCCCACCCGGGATGGAGCAGCCGTGCGAGCGAGGCCGCGGCCATGCCTAACGTCACGCCCGGTCGGTTGAGCAGCGTGTCGTTGATCGCGTACACCCGTCCGTCGCGCACCGCGCGCACGCCCCGCCAGCGCGTGCTGCGGTTGACCATCACGTCGGCGCCCGGATCGGCGAGGATGACCTCCGGGTCGCGCCGGAGCACGTCCTCGAGCGAGACCTTGGCCGCGGCGTCGGGCCAGTCGTCGTAGACGTTCACTCCGCCGGCGATGTCGAGCAGCTCGCTCTGGTAGCTCGCGTGGCCGAGCACGAGCGGTGGATTGTCCCAGAGGAACCAGAGCACCCGCGGCCGTGGCAGCGTCGCGACGGCCGAGCGGACCCGGGCGAGCGTCCGCTCGACGCTGTCCGCCGTCGCATCGGCCGCGGCGCGACGGCCGGTAACGTCGCCGAGGATCGCGGCCGCGCGGTCAAAGTCGGCGATCCGGTCGATCTTGAGGGAGAGCGTCGCGATCCCCGCGGCGTGCAGCGCGCGCGCGGCCGGGCGATTGTCGTTCGCCGCGTAGAGAACGACGAGGTCCGGACGCGTCGCCATCACCAGCTCGATGTTCGGACGCAGCCCCGGTCCGAGATCGGTGACGCGCTTCGCCGCCGCGGGCCAGACGTCGTACCGGGTGCGCCCCACAACGCGCTCGCCGGCGCCGATGGTGTAGAGGAGCTCCGTCGTGGTCGGGCTGAGCGAGACGATGCGTCGCGCCTCCCGCACGTGAAGCGTGTCGCCGAAGTCGTCGACGAAGCCGGCGGCGGGGGTCGCGGCGCGATCCGATGCGCTATCGTGCGCGGCGTCGCCCGTGCGCGCGCAGCCCGCGACCGCCCACGCCGTGAGGACGAGGGCGACGTGACGCGCGTGAATGCGATGTGGCTGCGATGAGAGCACGACGGGCGCCTCGACATGCACGGAGGCGCCCGGAACGAGGCACGGACACGCGACAGGAGCGCGACGCCGTGGTCGCCACGGATCCTCCCCCGAGGATCAGTAGTGGCGCGGACGCGAGTCGTCTCCTGGCTCCGGGCCGCGACGCTCGCCTTCCCGACCGGAGTCAGTGGCGTGCCGAGCGCGCGTGGATCTGCTGCAGTTGCCCGTTACAGTGGCGGGGCCGCACCGGCATCACACCGGTTTCCGTGGCTCCCGTCCGCGAGTTCGATTGTGCGTCGAATCTACTCGCGGCGTCCGCGGCGGGCAAGCGCGTCGGCGAGTCGCGCCTTGAGGTCGGCGCGCCGCAGCTCGTACGTCTCGCGCGCCTCGTCGCTCGGCGTCGGCACGCGCTCGAACTCGGCGTCGAGCGCCGCGATGCGCCGCGCCAGCGCGTCGGGATCGTTCGCCCACGCCGGCTCGCTGCGCACCGGCGCGCGGGCCCGCCCGCGGCGCCAGGTGCTCCGCGCGAGGACGAGCAGCATCGCCGCGCCTAACGCGAGCGCGACGATCATGATGTAGTAGCGCCGGGGGATCGCCGAATCTCCGGCGATCGCGATCCGGAAGACCGCGTTCGGCTCGACGTCGCGCGCCGTGAAGCGCCGGAACCGCCGGCCGTCGACGTTCACCGGATCGACCTCGCCGAGCCCCGCTCCGGTCGCCGTCCCCGCCGGATCCTCGATCAGCACCTCGAGGACGTCGGTGCGCCGCTCGGCGGGGATGCTGAGCGGGAAGTCGCGATCGGGCAGATCGTACGAGAAGGAGAGCTGCTTCAGTCCCGGCGCGATCGGCGCTTCGACACGGACGCGGCCTTCAGTGAGCGCGACCGCGTCCTCCGAGATGTCCCCCTCCCCGACGCGGAAGCCGGACGCGTGCGCGGGGATCCCCCCTTCCCAGGTCGTTCCCCGCGGCGGCGCGATGCGCGTCACCGAGGTGTCGTTCGAGAGCTCGAAGACCTCGATCACCGCGCGGCGGCGCGCACTGTCGAGCGCCGAGACGACGACGTGCCGCCCGCGCTGCGTCACCGTCACCGGCCGGCTGGTCGTGTCGAAGACGGTGAGGTCGGCATCGTTGCCGCGGACCACGGGGTCGCGCAGCGGCGCCGAGAAGTAGGTGATGCCGGCGTACTGCGCGGAGACGAAATGGATCGCGGTGCTGTCCGTGGGCGCCGGATAGCGAAAGCGGTAGCGCCCGTCGCTGTTCGTGCGCGTCGAGTCGATCGGCCGCCCGCCGCTGCGCGCGACGCGATGCAGCGTCACGACGATGCCCGCAACCGGAAAGGGATCGGGCTCGGTACCGCGCGGCTTCATCACGCGCCCTTCGACGACCCGCCCTCCCTGCGCATGCGCGAGCGCGCCGGCGAAAGCCAGCGGAAGCAGCACGGCGAACAGGCGGCGCAGCGTGACGGCCGCGACGGTCACGGGTTGAACTTGCCGAAGTCCTCGGGACGCAGCCCCTCGAGAAACTTCTTGAGCTGCTCGGCGCTCAGCTCGTCCGCCGTCGGCTCGCCGGGGCGGAACTGATTCTCCTCCTCGTCGTCGCTCTCCTCCTCGGGATCGGTGAGGAGCGCGTCGTTCGCGTAGATCGGCGCGGCGAGCCGCAGCGCGATCGCGATGCTGTCCGAGGGCCGCGCGTCGACGCGGACGATGTCGTCCCCGCGAAAGAGATGGAGCTCGGCGAAGTAGGTGTTCTTCTCGACGCGGGTGATCTGCACGCGCCGCAGCGTGCCACCGAGTCCGACGATGATGCTCTTGCAGAGATCGTGCGTCAGCGGGCGCGCGCGCTTGATGTCCTGCATCTGCATCACGATCGACTCCGCCTCCGGCTGGCCGATCCAGATGGGCAGCAGCCGCCGGCCCTCCCTCTCACGAAGGATGACGACGAAGGACTGGTTGCTGCTGTCCACGCCGAGGCGCGAGACGACGACTTCGACCATCATGGAGTGAATCTAACCCCGTGGATGCATCGGGTTCCATTGCGCGACGGCCAGAAAGCAGGAGGCTGAAGGCTGGATGCGACGGCGGCTCGAGGACAATCCCTCGAGCCGCCCAGACCTGCGCCTTCAGCTTTCGGCCTCCTGCCTGCAGCCGCCCTACCGAACCGCCTTCTTCAGCGCCGATGCCCGGTCGGTGCGCTCCCAGGTGAAGCTCGTCGCGCCGACGCCGTTGAACTTCATCTTTTCGGGCGTGCGGCCGAAGTGGCCGTAGGCGGCGGTCGGGGAGTAGATCGGCTTGCGGAGGTCGAGCGCGGTCATGATGCCGCGCGGGGTGAGGTCGAAGACTTCCGTCACCGCCTTCGTGATGTCGTTCTCCGGTACGGTGCCGGTGCCGAAGGTGTCGACCGAGACCGATACCGGCTGCGCGACGCCGATCGCGTAGGCGACCTGCACCTCGCAGCGATGCGCGAGGCCCGCGGCGACGATGTTCTTCGCGACCCACCGCGCGGCGTAGCAGGCGGAGCGATCCACCTTGCTCGGATCCTTGCCGCTGAACGCGCCGCCGCCATGGCGTCCCATCCCCCCGTAGGTGTCGACGATGATCTTGCGGCCGGTGAGGCCCGCATCGCCCTGCGGCCCGCCGATGACGAAGCGTCCCGTCGGGTTGATGTGGACCTTGAGCTTCTTCTTCGGGCGGAACTCCTCGGGGATCGAGGGCTCGATCACCGCCTCCTGAATCTCGCGGCGCAGCTTCGCGGTGGAGATCGAGTCGGCGTGCTGCGTCGAGAGGACGACGGTGTCGACGTGCACCGGGACGTTGTCCTCGTAGAGCACCGTCACCTGCGACTTGCCGTCGGGGCGGAGCCAGTCGTAGCCGCGCTGACGGCGCACTTCGGCCAGGCGCTTCGTGATGCGGTGCGCGAGGACGATCGGGAGCGGCATCAGCTCGTCGGTCTCGTCGGTCGCGTAGCCGAACATCATTCCCTGATCGCCCGCGCCGCCGGTGTCGACGCCCATGGCGATGTCGGGCGACTGGGTGCCGATGCTGTTGATGACCGCGCAGGTGTTCGAGTCGAAGCCGAAGCTCGCGTCGGTGTAGCCGATCCGCTCGATCGTCCCGCGCACGATGCGCGGGATGTCGACGTAGGTCTTCGTCGTGATCTCGCCGGCGACGCAGGCGAGGCCGGTCGTGACGAGCGTCTCGCAGGCAACGCGCGCCGTCGGGTCATCGGCGAGAATCGCGTCGAGGATCGCGTCGGAGATCTGGTCCGCGATCTTGTCCGGGTGGCCTTCGGTGACCGACTCGGAAGTGAACAGGCGATGGACGGGCACCG
>DATAIN010000812.1:0-2430 GCA_036262635.1 Gemmatimonadaceae bacterium
CGAACCCGACGCCCACGGCATGACTGAGCTGATCTGGGATGGCAAGTACGACGAGCATGGCCGCAAGGTCGCGCCACCGCGCATCATGCTCCCCTTTCAGACGGTGGAGACCGTCAACGTGTCCCGCGGCCGACCGTGACCGGAACTTCGAGGGGGAATGGAGGGCGATCAGAGTGTCACGTTCGTCAAGGAGCCGAGTGTTATCGAGCAGAAGGCCTACCGAGACACTTGGGGCCGTGGTTTGGATGGATACTTGAAATGGTTTTACGAGACTGCGGTATCGCTGCGCGACCTCCTGTCACATTTTGCGGATCTGAGCGTTTTCGAGGCTGATCCCGTACTCCTTTGACATCTCGCTAACGCGTCAACGCCGCGACCCGGAGCCGCGCCCGATCCACGAGGGGTCGCAGCTCCGGGTCGCAGTCGTTCCAGAGCGTGATCGCGCGGCGGTAGTGGGCGAGCGCGCCCTGGCGGTCGCGGCGCCGCTCCGCGATCTCACCCAGCCGCAGCGCCGCCGGCGCGAGGTAGACGGCCTGGTGCATCGCCGTCTGGCCTAACGACTCGTACCAGCCGGCCGCCTCCGCCTCGCGCCCGGTGGCGTGGAGGGCCTCGGCGCGCGTCCAGCGCTCGAGCGCCTGGTCGCCGACCCAGCCGTCGAGCAGCCCCTCCGACACCCGTGCCCGACGACCGTCGAGGGCGGCCAGCGCAGCGCGATGGTCACCGCGCCGCAGCGCGTCGCGCGCCCGTACCCCGGCGGCGAGCTCCGCGGCGAGGGCCCGCGCCTCGCCGTTGCCCGTCGCGACGTCGAGCTCCGCGGCCTCGCGGCGCACCGTCGCCTCGTCGCCGAGCCGCGACGACAGCACACCCATGAAGTAGGTGCGCAGCACCGGATGCACGTCGTTGTAGACGGCGAACATCGGAAAGCGGGTGACCGGGACTGGCCGGGCCGTCGCCAGCGTCTCGAGCGTCGTGCGGATCGCCGCGCTGTCCGCGGGAAGGAAGGGAAGGGAGAGCGCCAGCGCGCGGTACTCGCGCGCGATCACCGGCGCCATCGTCGAGCTTTCCAGCTCCACGCTGTCGAGCTGCGCCAGCGCCTCGCGAGGCCGCCCCCGCGCGAGCGCGATGTTCGCGAGGTGCAGCCGGCCGACGACCCGGAAATCGGGGAGCCGCGTCGGCGCCAGCAGCAGCTCGCTGATCCGCCGCGAGAAGGAAAGGTCGCCGGTGAAGAGCGCGACGCGCATCGCCGCGACGCGCACCACCTCGTCGTCCGTGCGCGCCAGCCCCGCGAGCGCCTTCGCGCGCGCGGCATCGTCGTCGTCGAGCGCCGCGCGCAGGGCGAGCAGTTCCGGTTGCTCGCTCGCCTGCGTCAGCGCCAGGGCCCGCTCGATCAGCGCCCGCGCCTCGTCGCGCCGTCCCTCGAGCATCGCCACGCGCAGCAGGTGGATCATCGCTCCGCGATGCGTCGGCTCGAGCGCGAGCAGGTGCTCGAACGCGTCGCGCGATTCGGTCATCGACCGTCCGCGCGGAGGATTTCCGTGGAAGAGCACGTCGCCGAGCTGGTACCAGCCTTCGACGTCGTCGGGGAAGCTCGTGACGGTCTGCCGATAGAGCTGTTCGGCGCGGTCGAGGTCTCCGCTCCGGAATGCGTAGTGCGCCTCGACGAGCAGCCGCGCGCGCCGCGTCAGCCGGTCCGAGTAGCGCACCGCGCGCTGGCCGGCGTGTGCGATCGAGTCCCAGGTCCCTTCGGCCGCCCACAGCGCGGCATTGCTCAACTGGTAGTGCGCGAGCGCGAACGTCGTGTCCTGCGCCGCCGCCTGCTCGAAGGCGTCGAGCGCGTCGTGATAGCTCGCGCGCCGGTAGAGCGCGACGCCGTCGAGATACGACTTGAGGGCGGGCAGGGAAGTCGTCGTCCGCGCCGCGAGGCCCGTCAGGCGGTCCGACGAGCGGTCAGGATAGCCCGCGAGCAGCTGCCTCGTGAGCTGGTCCACCATCGCGAAGAGGTCGGTCAGCGGCCCGTCCACCGCGCCGCGCGCGAGCGCGTCGCCGCCCGGTCGCTGATCGTAGAGCGTCGCCGAGATCCTGACGTTGGAGCCCGACGCCACGACGTCGCCGAGCACGACGAGTCCCGCTCCGAGCCGATTCGCCAGGCGCCGCGCATCGTCGGGATCGACGTGCGCGACCTCCTCGCGCGCGACCATTCCCAGCACGGCGCGCGGATCGACGCTGCGCAGCGCGCCCGCGCCGTCGAGGTTCGTGCTCAGGAGATCGGTCATTCCCTCGCGGAGGTACGCGACGTCGCCGCTCCCGCGCACCTCGAACGGCAGCACGGCGACGGCGTTCGTCGAGGCTCCGGCCGGACGCTGGCGCGCGAGCGCGGTGATCGCGAGCGCGACGGCGAGAAACGCGGCCGCCGCCGCCGCGGCCCATGTG
>DATAIN010000813.1:0-2900 GCA_036262635.1 Gemmatimonadaceae bacterium
CTCGAGCGGTCGCGGGCGGAGCAGAAGCCGATCCTGCTCAGCATCGGCTACGCGGCGTGCCACTGGTGTCACGTGATGGCGCACGAGTCGTTCGAGAACGGCGCGATTGCGGATCTGCTGAACGCGAACTTCATCTCGATCAAAGTCGATCGCGAAGAACGTCCCGACGTGGACCGTGTCTATATGTCGTTCGTGCAAGCCACCACCGGATCCGGCGGCTGGCCGATGACGGTGTTTCTCACCCCGGAGCTCGTCCCCTTCTACGGTGGGACGTACTTCCCGCCCGCCGATCGCCAGGGGATGCCGTCGTTCACGCGCGTGCTGCTCGCGATCGCCGACGCGTGGAAGAACAAGCAGACGGAGATCGGCCGCACCGTCGCGTCGATGCGCGAGCTGTACTCGGTGGCGGAGGAGAGCGGGTACTCGCACGGGCCGCTCAACCCGTCGCTCCTCGAGCGCGCGTATCGCGTGCTGGCGCGCGGCTACGACGAGCAGCACGGCGGCTTCGGCGGCGCGCCGAAGTTTCCGCAGGCGATGTCGCTCGACTTCCTGCTCCGCTACTGGAGCCGCACCGGGACGGAGCACGCGCTGCACATGGCGCGCGACAGCTTCCTCCACATGGCGCGCGGCGGGATCTACGACCAGCTCGGGGGCGGCTTCCACCGCTACACGGTGGACGGCGTCTGGCTCGTGCCGCACTTCGAGAAGATGCTCTACGACAACGCGCTCCTCGCGCGGCTCGGGCTCCATCTCTGGCAGGCGACCGAAGACGCCGAGATCCGGCGCGTCGTCGAGGAGACCATCGACTGGGCGGGGCGCGAGATGCGCGCGGCGGGCGGAGGCTTCTACTCCTCGCTCGACGCGGACAGTGAGGGAGTGGAAGGAAAGTTCTACGTCTGGAGCGAGGAGGAGATTCGCCGGCTCGCCGGCGCGGACGCGGAGCTCGCGATCGCGTACTGGGGCGTCACTCCCGGAGGGAACTTCGAGGGGGAGAACATCCTCCACGTCCCTGCCCCGCTCTCAGTCGTCGCGCGCCGCGCGCATCTCGACGAGGCGACCACCCGCGAGGCGATCGCGCGGGCGCGGCGGGTACTCTACGATGCGCGCGCGAAGCGCGTCTGGCCGGGGCGCGACGAGAAGGTGCTCGCCGGATGGAACGGCCTCATGCTGCGCGCGGTCGCCGACGCGGCGCGCGTCTTCCGGCGTGACGACTGGCGCGGGATGGCGCTCGAGGTCGGGGAGTTCCTCTTCCGCGAGATGGTGCGCGATGGCCGCGTCTCGCGGACGCACACCGCGGGACAGACGCGGCTTGCCGGCTACCTCGAGGATCACGCCGCGATCGCGCTCGCCGCGCTCTCGCTCTACGAGCTCACCTTCGACCGCATCTGGCTCGACCGCGCCCGCGCGATTACCGACGTCATCCTCGAGTGGTTCTGGAGCCCGGAGACGGAGACGTTCTTCGACACGGCGAGCGATCACGAGACGCTCGTCACCCGGCCGCGCGAGGTCACCGACAACGCGGTGCCGTCGGGGACGTCGCTCACCGCGGAGCTGCTGCTCCGGCTGGGCGAGATCTTCCACGACGCGGAGCTCACGCGCCGCGGGACGTGGATCATCGAGACGCTGAGCGAGCCGATGGCGCAGCACCCGCAGGCGTTCGGCAATCTCCTCGGCGCCGCCGACGCGGCGATCCATGGATTTGTCGAGATCGCGTTGGTTGGAGAGCCGAAGGACGAGCGCTTCGCCGCGCTCGCCGACGCGGTCGGGGAGCGCTACCTTCCCGCGCTCGCGCTCGCGGGCGGGCCGAGCACGAGCGCCTCGGGGATCGGGCTGCTCGCCGACCGTGAGGCACGCGACGGAGCGCCGACGGCGTATCTCTGCCGCGGCTATACCTGCGACGCTCCGGTGACCGACGCACGCGCGCTCGGCGCGCAGCTGGAAGGAGTCTCGCGCCGCGCGCTCTGACCCTCAGCCCTCCCACACGACCATGAACAGGCCACACCTCTTCGCGCAGCTCTACGGATATGCGGTCTGCCTGACGGCGGTGATCGTCGGGCTCGTCGGCGGAAGTGGAGTCGTGAACGCGGCGTTCGACCTGAGCGACCCGGTGCACGCGAAGCAGGGCTGGGGGAACGACGTCCCGGCGACCTTCGAGGAGTTCCGCGCCGACCAGCGGGGACAGCTCGGCGCCGAGCGTGACGAGCCGGCGCCGCCGAGCCGGGACAGCGCGCGGGCGACGTCGCGGCTCACCGACGACGAGCTGCGCCGCATCTACGAGTCGCGCCGCGACGAGATCATCGCGACGCGCCGCTTCCAGGCGACGAAGAACCTCGTCGGCAGCGCGCTCCTGCTCGTCGCGGCGATCGCGCTCTTCACCTGGCACTGGCGCTGGCTGCGCCACCTTCCCGACGTGACCACGACCCCCGCGACGTGAGCGACATCGAGACCCAGCCCGCATCGTTCACCCGCGGCCTCTTCGCGCGGGCGATCAACGACGATCTCGTCTTCCCCTATCCTCCCTCGCTCGACGAGCGGTCGCCCGACGAGGCGAAGATCATCCGCCGGCTCGAGCGCGACCTGAAGGAGATGGCCGCGGCGGGGATCATCGACGCGGCGCGCTCGGACGAGGAGGAGACGGTGCGCGAGGAGACGATCCGCGCCTTCGCCGAGCGCGGGCTGCTCGCGCTGACGATCCCGAAGGAGTACGGAGGGCTCGGGCTCTCGGCGACCGGCTACGCGCACGTGCTCGGCCTCGTCGCGACGCACGACGCGTCGGCCGGCGTGCTGGTCGGGGTGCACTGCGGGCTGGGCTCGAAGGCGATCGTGCTTTTCGGGAACGAGGAGCAGAAGGCGCGCTATCTCCCGATGCTCGCCCGCGGCGAGACGCTCGCCGCCTACGC
>DATAIN010000814.1:0-9810 GCA_036262635.1 Gemmatimonadaceae bacterium
AGTCGATGCCGAGCTGCTCGGCCCACGTGCGCGCGAGGTCGAGGCTCTCGGGCTCCGAATCGCGCTCGGGCATCAGCAGCCCGAAGACGCGCTTCGCTCCGACGGCGCGGACGGCGAGTCCCGCGCAGACGGAGCTGTCCACTCCGCCGCTCATCCCGACGACGAGCCCGCGGCGCTTGAGGAGATCGAAGCACTGGGCGCGCAGCCCCTCCGCGATCTGCATCGCGACGGACTCGGAGTCGATCGCCAGTCGGGGATTGGCCGGCGAGAGGGTCTGGTCTGAAACCGCTTGCATGATCGACGGGGCAGGGGGAGCGAGGAAATCCGGGGGGAGCGGGCGGAAGGCGCCAGCGCGCGTTGCAAGGCGAGCGCCCACCTGTCGCGCGGCCTCGCGGCGCGCGGCAAGGGTCACTTGTGCCTCGACTTGGGCGCTCGAAGGTGCCTGACGGTGGCGATCGACCCGATCGCGGCGGTGTGGAGGACCGACTGCATGTTGCGGTGTCACCACACCTCGCGCCCGCGCAGCGTCGTGCATTTCGGCATCTCACGCCTGTAACGCTCGCCCGCGGAACGACGGCACGGGGCGGCATCGCGTGTGCGTCTGGCGGCGGCTGAACGCCTTCATCCCCCCGCTCCCCCATGCTGAAGTCCGCCCCGTCGTTCGCGCGCGGCGAGTCTGCCGCCGCTCCATCCGACATCTTGGGCCTCGCCGATCTGCTGCGGCGACAGGCTCTCGAGACCCCGAGCCGCACCGCCATCGTCGAGCCGAACGGCACGACCTCTTACGGCGCACTCTGGGCGCGCGCGGCCGCATTCGCCCTGGCGCTCGAAGAGAGCGGCGTCGAGCCGGGCGACCGTGTGGGCCTCCTCCTCGAGCGGACGGCGGACGCGGTCGCCGCGGTGTTCGCCATCCACGCCGTCGGTGCCGTGGGCACGATCATCAACAACCGCCTGCGCGCGCATCAGGTGGAGTACGTGCTCAGTCATTCGGATGCCGCGGTGCTCATCAGCTCCGAGGAGATGCTCGCGGCGCTGCAGCGCCCACTCGCGACCAGCGCGCGACTGCTCGACACGCGCTCCGTTCCGTCGGCCGCGGAATACACCATCGTGCCGCGGTCGTCGACGAGCTTCGCGCAGATCATCTACACGTCGGGATCCACCGGACTGCCGAAGGGGGTGACCTTCACCGCCGGCGCGCTCGAAGCGGGCACGCGGATCGTCAGCGGCTACCTCGGGATGCACGCCGGCGATCGCGTCGCCTCGCTGCTCCCACTCAGTTCGGTGTACGGGCTGAATCAGGTGCTGTGCACCGTGCGCACCGGCGCGACGCTGCTCATCGTCGACTCGCCGGTCGCCGCCGACGTCGTCGCGTCGCTCTCGGCGTGGGGGGTGACGATCCTCGCCGGGGTGCCTCCGCTCTGGACGCAGCTGCTCGACGTCCCCGCGTTCGCCGAGCGTCCGGTGCGCACGCTGCGCCAGATGCAGAACGCCGGTGGGCACCTGCCTACGCCGCTCGTGCGCCGGCTGCGCGCGGCGCAGCCGCACGCGGCGCTCATCCTCCAGTACGGGCAGACGGAGACCTTCCGCGGCACGCACCTACCGGCGCACGAGATCGACGAGCATCCCGACAGCATGGGACGGCCGATCCCGGAGTCCGAGATTCTCGTCGTTCGCGAGGACGGCACGCTCTGCGAGGCCGGCGAGGTCGGTGAGCTCGTCCACTTCGGTCCGACCATCGCGGCTGGTTACTGGCGCGATCCCGACGCGACCGCGCGGGTGTTCCGTCCGCATCCGGTGCGCGGTGACCAGACGCGCGGCGTCCACTCGGGCGATCTCGTGCGGCGTGATGCCGCGGGACGGCTCTACTTCGTGAGCCGCCGCGACCGGATCATCAAGACGCTCGGCTATCGCGTCGGGCCCGACGAGATCGTCGACGTGCTGATGTCGTCGGGAGAGATCGTCGAGGCAATCGTCACCTCGGAGCCGGATCAGGCGCGCGGCGAGCGCATCGTGGCCTACGTGGTGCTCACCGCCGCCGGCGACCGGACGCGTCTCGTCTCGTACGCGCGGCGCGAGCTGCCACGCTACATGCAGCCCGCGCGCATCGAGGTGCGCGATCGGCTCGCCCGACTGGTCAGCGGCAAGTACGACCTCGACGCGATCAGGGCGCCGGCGGTGACGACGCATGCCTGACGCTGGCTTCGCCGCCGCGGCGAGTGTGGAGAGCGCGCGACAATCGTGGCGCGAGGAACGCAGAACTCGCCCTGCATCGCACCGCGACGACGGAACGAGCTCACGGTTGATCCTTGCAGCACAACGAGATACGCACACGTCGGCATCGGGCGGGGTTCTTGCCCGATGCGCGATGCAGCGAACGCAGTCGATTGCAGGTTTCTGATCAGGAGCAGAGCAAGTGGAGACCGCATTCCCTTTCGGCGATCGCATCGCCCCCCCGGCTCTCGCGACGACGCGAGGGCCCGTTCGGTCGCTGGTGATCATCTGGCGGAGCGGCACCGAAGCGCTGGACTGGCAACTCGGCTCATGGGCCGGCGCGCTCCGCGCCGGGATGGACGTCGTCGTCGTTCACGCCTGCTCGAGCGCCGAGCGTGTTCGACTCGAGCGCGACCACGCCGGCGTACGCGTCCTGGTCGCCCCGGCTGACCGCGAGGTTCGCGTCCTTCGCGAGCTCGGCGTGCGCGCGGCGCGTGGTGACATCGTCGAGGTGCGCGACGACACCCAGTGCGACGAGATCGGATGGCTGCTCCGGCGCGCGGCGGCTGATCCCGCGGACGATCGGAGCTCCGGCGCGGGTGGCTCGTACCGCGCGCGCGATCCGCGCGTGCAGTCGGCGAGCTCCTCATGAACGCGACCGGCGCGCCGCGGCTGATCTCGGTCGTCATCCCCGTGCATCAGGGCGCGCCGGAGCTGCGGCGCTGCCTCGACGCGATCGCGGAGAGCGACGTGCCGCGGGAGCAGATGGAGATCGTCGTCGTCGACGACGCGAGCACCGACGCCAGCGCGGTGATCGCCGGCCAGTACGCGGACACGGTCATCCGGTTGTCGGGACGTCCGCGCGGCCCCGCCTACGTGCGCAATCGCGGAGTCGAGCTCGCGCGCGGCGACGTCGTCGTCACGGTCGATGCCGACGTCTGCGTCCATCGCGACGCGATCCGTCGCATGGTCGAGCGCCTCGATGCCGATCCTGCTGTCGGCGCGGTCGTCGGCACGTACGACACGATGGACGTCGGGCGCAGCATCGTCAGCGATCACCGCAACCTCTATCAGGCCTACCGGCGCCTCCGCGCCGAAGGCGACGTCGATGCGTACTGGCCCGCCTGCGGCGCGGTGCGCCGCGAGGTCCTGACGGAAGTGGGGCCGTTCGACGAATGGCACTATTGGCGGCCGCAGGCGGAGGGCGCCGAGTTCGGGCGCCGCATCCGCCGCGCCGGGCATCGCATCGTCCTCGATCCGCGCATCCAGGGAACGCACCTCAAGTCGTGGACACTCATCGGCACTCTGCGCACCGATTTCGCGAACCACGCGCTGCCCTGGGCGCGGCTGCTCTTCCATGCGGGAGATCTGGCGCGCGTTCGCACGCCGAGCTTCGGGTGGCGCGAGAAGACGAACGCGATGCTCACCGTGCTGACGGTCTTCGTGCTCGCGCTGCGCGTGCGGTGGCCGTCGACAGGGATGACGGCGTTCGTGGCGAGCTGCATCGTCGCGATGCTCGTCGGCTACGGATCGTTCCTGCGCTTCGCGCTTCGCCATCGTGGCGTGTTCCGGGCCGCGCTCTTCGTTCCGCTGCAGGTGGCGCGGTATCTCGTCGCCGTGATGGCGATAATCGTCGGTTGGCTGCTGCACCATCTCGTCGGTGAGCCGCGGCGCGACGTGCGCGACGACGCGCTCGCCGAGGTGGGGCTGCAGACGTGGCCTCCGGTTCCGACGCGGCTTCCGTCGGACAGCTGGCACCTGCCACCGGGGGGCCGGCTCGCCGATTCGATCTCGCACATCACCGCGGCGCGATCGTGAGCGACGCCGCCGCCGTCATCGCGCTTCTCCCGGTCGGGATCGCGGGCTACGCGTACATCGGCTATCCGCTCGCCCTCCGCGCCGCGGCGCTCCTGCGCGCGCCGGTTCCCGTGCCGCCCGAGCCCGCGGAGTGGCCGGCGTTGACCGTCACCGTCCCCGCGTACAACGCGGAGTCGTCGATCCGTGGCGTGCTCCAGAACATCCTCGCGACCGACTACCCCGCGGACCGCCGCCAGATCGTCGTGATCTCGGATGCTTCCACGGACCGCACCGACTCGATGGTGCGGGAGCTCGAGGACGAGGGAGTCGAGCTCGTTCGTCTCCCCGTGCGCCGCGGCAAGACGGCGGCGGAGGGTGCCGCGGCGCGGGTCGCGCGCGGCTCGATCATCGTGAACGTGGATGCCGGCGTGCGCCTCCTCCCGCATTCGCTCCGGGCTCTCGTGCGCGCTTTCGGCGATCCGTCGGTCGGCGTCGCGTCCGGCCGCGACGTCACCGCGGCCGACGATTCGACGGTGCAGAACGCGGAATCGGGCTACGTCGGCTACGAGATGTGGCTGCGCGGGCTCGAGTCGCGGCTCGGCGGCATCGTCGGCGCGAGCGGGTGCTTCTTTGGAATCCGGCGAGAGCTCGTGGACCTCTCCCTCCCCGACGCTCTCAGTCGCGATTTCGCGAGCGCGCTGATCGCGCGCGACCATGGCTACCGCAGCGTCTCGGTCCCCGACGCGGTGTGCCTCGTCCCGCAGACTCGCGGGCTCGAGGCGGAGCTGGAGCGCAAGGCGCGGACGATGGCGCGCGGGCTGGAGACGCTGTTCTACTTCCGCCGCCTGATGAATCCGTGGCGCTTCGGCGGCTTCGCCTTCCGGCTGATCAGCCACAAGCTGTGCCGGTGGCTCGTCTCGCTGTCGCTTCCCGTCGCCGCGCTCGCCGTGCTCTGGTGGAGCGCGGAGAGCGAGACCGGACGGATCGTGCTCGCGGCGCTGCTCGCTGGCGCGGCGATGGGAGTCGCGGCGATGCGCTGGCCGCGTGGACGGCTCGCGCCGCGGCTCATGGTGATCGCGGGCTATCTGCTCGCGTCGAACGTCGCCGGCGCGCTCGCCTGGTCGCGCTTCTTCACGCGACAGCGGACCGCCGTCTGGCAGCCTACCAGCCGCCCCGCCTGAAGAGCATCGCCGGCATCGTGCAGAGCATGATGCGCAGGTCCTCGCGCACGCTCCGCCGGCGGATGTAGTCCAGATCGTAGCGCACCTTCGAGCGCACGTCCTCGAGGCAGGTGTCGTACGACTGGTTGATCTGCGCGAGCCCCGTGATCCCCGGCCGGATCCAGAGCCGGAGCGGATACTCCTCGATCGACGCGGCCAGTCGGCGCACGATGCTCGGCCGCTCGGGACGAGGTCCGACGATGTTCATGTCGCCACGCACCACGTTGAAGAGCTGCGGCAGCTCGTCGAGCCGGCTCTGGCGAAGGAAGCGGCCGAGCGCGGTGACGCGCGGATCGTTCTTGGTGGCCCACTGCACGCCGCGACGCTCGGCGTCGATGCGCATCGTGCGGAACTTGTAGATGCGGAAGACGCGGCCGCCGAGATCGCAGGCGCGGCGATCGTAGGCGAAGGGCCCGGCGTTGCTCCGTCGTCTGTTCACGCCGACGCGCGCCTGCGCGTACAGTACGGGACCCGGCGACGACAGCCGGATGACCACCGCGACGAGCAGCATGATGGGACTGAGCAGCGCGAGCGCGACGCAGGCGATGAGCATGCTGAGGATGCGCGCCACGCGGTCCGAGTGAGTGGGCGCGTGCGCCGCGACGACCGCGCGGCTCACCTCCGCGAGCTCGACGCCGGCCCGCGGCTCGCGCACGATGGCGATCGGGCGCTCCGAATCAGGACGGAGCGGCTCGCTCCGGCGTCGAGCGGGGGCTGCGATGTCGCTGGTACCGCGGATCTCGCTGGCGATTTCGCGCATGATTCCTCCCGGGCCTCGTTCGCGCCTCAGTGACCGGCCCGCAGCGCCATTACGGCCGCCGCAGCACCAACCGCGATCGCCACGGTCTGGATCGCCTGCGTCCAGTTGCGTGATGCGACCGCCTCGATCCGCACTTCGTCGCCGGCCTGCACGGCGAGGTCGGCGAGCGTCGCACCCGAGGCGAGCGCGCGGCCGAACTTCGGCGGATCCATCACGGTCGTCCCCGCGCGCCGCATGCTGGCGTGGGACAGGCTGCCGTTCACCGTCGGTCCGCCGGCGGCGGTGATCACCTCGCTGAGCAGCGCCTCGCCCGGGACGTAGACGAAGCCGGGCGCGCGAACCTCTCCGGTGACGGCGAGCCGCACGAGCGGCTGCGCGCGCACCTCCGGTTCACGCACGACTTGCGACATCGCCTCGCGCAGCTTCCTCTCGACCTCGGAGCGGAGCACGCCATCGAGCGAGACGACGCCGGCCTCCGGGAGCTGCACCCCGCGCGCGGCGGTCACCGTCAGCGTGTCGGCGAGCGTCACGGTGCCGGCGAGATGCACCACGAGCCGGTCGCCGACGCGGAAGTCGCCGACGCGGAGCCGCTCGCGATACGCGTGCGCGGAGTCCGCACTCGCATCGCGCTCGCGCGCCCCGAGCGAGCGATCGGCGGCTCGCGTCTCGCACGCCGTGGCGAGCGTCTCGAGCTCGGGACGCGTGGCGAAGAACGGACCGGCGAGAGAGGTCTGGGCCGAGAGCGGCGGCGCGCAGAGCGCAAGCGTCGCACTCAGCGCGAGCGCATGCGTGAGGGGGGTCTGCATGGCGGTGCGGCGAAGGACGAGCGATCGCCGGCGAGCGTGCCGGCGGACGCGCAGCCGCGTCATGCAGTCCCCGTGCTCGATATGTGCGCGTCACCGACGATTCGATAACGCGTTCGCATCACGACGGTTGGGTCGCGTTCGCGGCGCGAGTCGCGCGCGCCGCGAGGCTGCTCCTGTGGCGCGCGTCCCACAGCGCGTGAAGGGCGACGTCACGACTGCGACAACCGTGACGCTATTGTAGCGCCCATGCAGCAAGAGTCGGCGGATCGTGATGGGGGGACTCTCACGTATCTTCCGCGCTGGCAAGCGGCTACCGGATCGCGTCGGAGTCGCATGACTTCTGCTTCGTGGCGCGAGATGTCGTCGAGTTGCGGCGTGGATACAACCGGGTATCCCGTCCCTGGCGCAGCGAACTTCGCGGTGGTCATCGACATGTTCGATCCTCGCAGTCTCTCCCGCCCAGCCCTGGTGCTGATCGCCGACGATCATGAATGGTCCACGCGCTCCCTCGAGACCGTGCTCAGCCCGCGCGGGATCGGAGTCGTGATCGCGCGCGACGCGCGCACCGCGCTCGAGCTGGCGCGGACCGCGCGCCCCGACGCGGTGATCATCGACGAGGAGCTGCCCGACATGGACGGGGTCGAGCTGTGCGAGCGGCTGCAGCGCGACCCGCGGTTCCCGCGCAACGTGGCGATCATCCTCACCGGATCGGACGCCGATTCGCGCGAGCAGCGCATCGAGGCATACAATCGCGGGGCGTGGGAGTTCTGCCGCCAGCCTCTCGACCCCGCCTCGCTCCTGCCCAAGCTCGAGACCTTCATCCGCGCCAAGCTCGCCTGCGATCGCGTCGAGGCGGAGAGTCTCGTCGATCAGGCGACGGGGTTGTACAACCTGCGCGGGATGACGCGCCGCGCGCGCGAGATCAACGCCGACGCGCAGCGCCGCAATGCGTCGGTCGCCTGCATCGCCTTCACCTCGGCGACGGCCGCGAACGTCTCGGGCGAGACGAACGCGGACGGGGGCGAACGGCTTCCCGCGCACGTCGCGCAGATCTGTCGCGCGAGCGCGCGGCAGTCGGACGTGATCGGCCGGCTCGGGCCGACGGCGTTCGCCATCCTCGCTCCGTTCACGGGCGGCCGCGGTGCGGCGCGCCTCGTCGAGCGGCTTCGCGAGAGCTTCGCCGCGGCGCCCTTCCCGGCGGAGGGCGGTGAGCGCGTCGTGAGCCTGCACACGACCTGTCTCGCCATCTCCAACGTCGCCGAGTCGCCGATCGACGCCGTCGAGCTGCTGCTCCAGGCGGCGGACAGCCTGCGCGGTGGACGCGGACAGGCCCGCGCCCAGAGCCGGACCTCCGGCGAGAACGTCGCCCCGCCTATACCGGGCTGACCACCGCGACCCGACCGTCCTCGGCGTCGGCGGTCCGGTCGACCCCGACGTAGTGGTAGCCGTAGTAGCGGTACGATCCGTCGATCTGCACGCCGTTCAGCACCGCGCCCAGCACGCGGATCGGCAGGCGGTCCACCATCTGGAGCTTCGCGTCGGCGAGGCGGCGATCCGTCTGCCCGACACGGAGGACGAGCAGGAGATTGCGCGTCTGCGTGCCGAGCACCAGCGCATCGACGCCGGCGCAGAGCGGCGGGCTGTCGACGATCACGACGTCGAAGCGCTGGCGCAGCGCCTCGATCGCCTCGTGCATGCGCGGTGAGCCGAGCAGCTCCGCGGTCTGTCTCCCGGTGGTGCCCGCCGCGACGAGCGAGACTCCCATCTCCGTCTCGCGGATCACCTCGTCGAGCGACACGCGTCCGGCGAGATAGTCGGCGAGGCCCGGTCCCTTCGGCGCCGAGAATACCTCGTGGACGCCGCCGCGGTGCACGTCCGCGTCGATCAGCACGGTGCGATGGCCGGTGTTCACGTAGGAGAGCGCGAGATTCGCCGAGACGAACGACTTGCCGTCCCCGCTCCCGGGACTCGTGACGAGGAGCGTGAACGCGTCGCTCTCCTTCATCTGGCTGAGGCTCAGTCGCAGGGTACGGAAGGCTTCCGTGAGCTGCCACGACTGCTCGGCGCGCGCGGCGGCGGAGCGTCGTGCCTTCACGCGTGGAACGACGCCGACGATCTCCGTGCGCAGCTCGTGCGTCGCCTGCTCCGGGTAGCGGAAGCGGCGGTCGTGGTAGTCGAGGAACAGCGCGAGGCCGAAGCCGAAGGCCATGCTCGCGAAGAGCGTGATCCCGGCGAGCCGGAAGCGCTCGGAGCGAACGGGCCACTGCGGGACCACCGGATAATCGAGCACGCTCATGTCGGGGAGCGAGCTGGCCTGCGCGAGCTGCGCCTCCTCGTAGCGACCCTTGAGCGTCGTGTAGAGCGCGAGGCGCGCATCGACGTTCCGGCGCAGGCGCATCTCCTCGATCGTCCGCGTCGGAATCTGGCGCAGCGACTGCGACGCGCTGTCGAGCCGCGCGTCCAGATCGTTCTCCTGCTTGCGCATGCGGTTGGCGAGACTCGTCGCCATCATCGGGATCGTCTCGTGCTCGAGCCGGTCGATGCTCGCGCGGAGATCGACGATGCGCTGGCTCTGATCGGTGTACGACTCGCGAGTCGCGCGCAGCGTCGCCTGCTTGGTGGTGAGCTCCGTGATCGCTGCGGTCAGCTCCGGCGCCGCGTGCGCGGCGGGTACCGAGAGCAGACTCTGCGCGGTGGCCTGACGCGCCTGCACGGAGCGGATGATCTCGTCCAGCGCCGCGCGGTCGGTGCGGATGCTGTCGAGCCGCAGGCGCTGGTCGAAGTAGTGGCGGAACACCGGATCCGCCATCGGATCGCCGCCCGTGGTGCTCGCTCCGTCGGAAGGCAGCGTGATGGTCCGCACGCGGAACGCCTCGAGCGCCGCCTCGGATTCGCGAAGCTGCTCGGCCGCGTACGCGAGCTGCTGGTCGAGCGTCTTCGCGAACTCGACGAGGTGCCGCGTCTTGAGGCGCGATGCGGTCGCCTCGAACTCGGCGATGAGCGTGCGCAGCGTCAT
>DATAIN010000815.1:0-1712 GCA_036262635.1 Gemmatimonadaceae bacterium
TCTATCCCTCGATGACGCGCTTCGTCGGCGCGACGCCCGTCGGCTACCGGCTCGACCCCGCGCGCGCCTTCGCGCCCGACGTCGACGACATCGCGTCGAAGATCACCTCGCGCACGCGCGTCATCTGCCTCAACGCGCCGCACAATCCCACCGGCGGCACGGTGAGCGCATGCGACCTCGAGCGGATCGCCGAGCTCGCGCTCGCTCATGATCTCTTCGTCATCACCGACGAGATTTACGGGCGCATCGTCTTCGACGACCCCGCCGGCTTCACCCCGACCATCGCCGCGCTCCCGGGGCTGCTCGATCGCACGATCCTCGTCGACGGCTTCTCCAAGGCGTACGCGATGACGGGCTACCGGCTCGGCTACGCGCTCCTTCCGTCCTGGCTGGTCGAGCGCGCGACGGTCCTCGCGGTGAACGGGCACACCTGCACGCCGCCCTTCGTGCAGCGCGCCGGCATCGCCGCGCTCACCGGGCCGCAGGACGCCGTGCAGGCGATGGTCGCCGAGCTGCGGCGCCGCCGCGATCTGATCGTCGACCGGCTGCGCAACGTCCCCGGCATCCGCTGCGCCGCGCCCGCGGGAGCGTTCTACGCGTTCCCCGACGTCAGCGAAGCGCTCGACACCACCGGCCTCACCATCAGGCAGCTCGCCGACCGCCTGCTCGAGGAGCGCGGCGTCGCGCTGCTCCCGGGCACCGGCTTCGGCGCGGGCGGCGCGACCGGGCTCCGCATCTCCTTCGCCGGCGTGGCCGACGATGTCGCCACGGGGATCGACGCGATCGCCGACTTCTTCACCGCGCTCGCCTGACGCGCCGAGGACATTCACATGAGCAGCCCCCGCATCCCCTCGCAGCCGGCCCCCGTGAAGAAGGTGACCACGGCCACCCTCGCTTCGATGCGCGCCCGCGACGAGAAGGCGGTCTTCGTCACCGCCTACGACTATCCCACCGCGGTGTACGCCGACCGCGCCGGCGTCGACATGCTCCTCGTCGGCGACTCCGCCGCGATGACCGTGCTCGGCCTCCCGACGACCGTCGGCATCACGATGGACGAGATGCTCGTCTTCGCGCGCGCGGTCTGCCGGGGCGCCAAGCGCGCCTTCGTCGTCGGCGATCTCCCCTTCCTCTCGTATCAGCCCTCCGACGAGGCGGCGGTCCGCAACGCGGGCGCCTTCATCGCCGCGGGCTGCGACGCGGTGAAGTGCGAGGGAGGCGCGCGCATCGCGAATCGCGTCCGCGCGATGACCGACGCGGGCATCGCGGTGATGGGTCATCTCGGTCTCACCCCACAGAGCCTCGGCCAGCTCGGCGGCTACCGCGTGCAGGGAAAGACCCTCGCCGCGGTCGAGCGCCTCACCGAGGACGCGCTCGCGCTGCAGGACGCCGGCGCCTTCTCCGTCCTCCTCGAGGCGGTCCCCGCCGAGGCGGCCGCGTACGTGCGCGAGCGGGTCGACCTCCTCGTCTACGGGATCGGCGCCGGCCCGCACGTCGACGGCCAGCTCGTCATCTCCAACGACGCGTTAGGCAACTTCGTCGGCGACATCCGGCCGCGCTTCGTCAAGCGCTACGCCGACGTGGGCGGCGTGGTGGAGGCGTCGCTCCGCCAGTACGCCTCCGACGTGCGCGCCCGCCGCTTCCCGGCGCCCGAGCACTGCTATCCGATCGACGCCGCCGAGGAGCAGGCCATCGGCGCCGCGCGTCTTCCCGTC
>DATAIN010000816.1:0-2998 GCA_036262635.1 Gemmatimonadaceae bacterium
CGACGAGGATGGCTCGTACTACTTCATGGAGATGAACACGCGCATCCAGGTGGAGCATCCGGTCACCGAGATGCTCTACGGCGTGGATCTCGTGAAGGAGCAGATCCGCGTGGCCGCGGGGGAGAAGCTCTCCTTCACCGAGCTCCCGCCGCGCCGCGGCCACGTCATCGAGTGCCGCGTCAACGCCGAGGATCCCTCGCGCAACTTCCAGTCGAGCCCGGGGCGAATCGACGTCTTTCATCCGCCGGGCGGCCCCGGGGTGCGTCTCGATACGCACGCCTACGCGGGCTACCGCGTTCCCCCGTACTACGACTCGATGATCGCGAAGGTGATCTGCCAGGGGAACGACCGCGCCGAAGCGCTGCGCCGCATGGAGCTCGCCCTCGAGAGCTTCATCATCGAGGGAGTGACGACGACGATGCCCTTCCTCGCGCGCGTGATGCGGAACAAGAAGTTCCGCGCCGGCGACGTCGACACGAAGTTCCTCGAGCGGGAGACCGAGCTGTTCAAGGAGCCGTCGTAAGTGCGGGTCGACGTCTTCTTCGGAACGCAGCAGCACAGCTCCGCGGACGTGGCCGGCCGCGTCGTCGCGGTCATCGACGTGCTGCGCGCCTCGACCTCGATCGCGGTCGCTCTCGCGAACGGCGCGAAGGCGATCGTCCCCTTCGACAGCTCGGAGGATGCCGTGAACCGCGCGAAGCAGTTCGAGCGCGGGCTCGTCCGCCTCGCGGGCGAGCGGCGGATGCACGCGATCCCCGGCTTCGACTTCGGCAACTCGCCGCGCGAGTTCACCCGCGACGCGGTCGAGGGGAAGACGATCCTCCTCACGACCACGAACGGCACCGTCGCGCTGACGACCGTGCAGGGAGCGCGGGACGTCGTCGTCGCGTCGTACGTGAACTTCTCCGCGGTGCTGGCGATGCTCCGCGCCGCGGCGCGGGCCGGCACGGACGTGTCGATCATCTGCGCGGGCCGGGAGAAGCAGTTCTCCCTCGAGGACGCCGCCTGCGCGGGACGCTACGCGCGCTACATCGCGCGCCGCCTCCCCGAGGCGACGATGAACGACGCGGCGCTGGCCTGCTCGATGATCGACCGGCGCTACGGCGACAACCTGACGCGCCTCTTCAACGAGTCGACGCACGGCAGAGCGCTGAGCGAGGCCGGCTACGCCGAGGATCTCGTCGTCTGCGGCAGCGTGGACGCGTACCCCGTGATCCCGGTGTACTCCGACCGCCAGATCACGAAGCTCGGCCCCGACCGGGAGCGCTAGTTGTCCCCGCAGGTGCGGCGTGAGCTCGCCGGCATCGGGCTCCTCCTTCTCGCGATCTTCCTCGGCGGCGTCCTCGCCGCGCAGGGGCTGCACGAGCTCCGCTACGGCGGCGACGTCGGGAGCAGCTTCGGCGCGTTAGGCACGATCTTCGTGCTGCTCGTCAGCCTCCTCGGCTGGGCGGGGGCGCTCTGGATCCCACTGCTGCCGGCCGTGCACGCGCTCCGCCTCTTCGGGCGCATGGAGCAGCGCACCGACCGGTCGTGGCTCGTCTTCCTCACCGGGCTCGCCTGCCTCGCGCCGATCGCGGCGGGGCTCGCGCTGCACGTCGGCGCGAACGAGAGCCGCGCCGCGGGGATCTGGGGGGCGCTGACCTCGTTCTACATGGTGCGCGGCTTCGGCACGGTCGGCGCCTGGATCGTCGTCGCGATGGCGACCTGCGCGCTGACCGCGGCAACGCTCGCCTGGAACCCGATCCGCGTGCTCCTGCATCGCGGCGACGTCGCGCTGCCGTCGGCCAGCGACGCCGTGGCCTTCGAGGCCGAAGCGCCGGCGAAGCGACGTCGCAGGAAGAAGGGCGACGAGGTGGCGGTGGATCCGGGCGCCCTCGAGCCGACCCCCGACGAGATGCCCGCGATCGACCCGTCGCTGCTCGACGCCGAGTCCGTGGCCGAAGAGGTCCCCGTCGCGCGCGAGGGACGCAAGTCGCGCAAGCGCTCGAAGGCCGACGCGGACGCCGAGCGCGACGACGAGATCGCCGCGGCGATCGACGCGCGCGCCGAGCCGGGGCCGGGAAGCGAGGAGCTTCCCCCGACCGATCTGCTGACACCTCCGCCCGCCCGGAACGCCGAGACCGGGAAGCGCGAGCTCGACGCGATGGCGGCGAAGCTCAAGGATGCGCTCCGCACCTTCCGCGTCGAGGCCGAGATCGCGGGGCGCACGACCGGCCCCGTGGTGACACAGTTCGAGGTCGAGCCGGCGCCGGGAGTGAAGGTCCGGCAGATCGCGAACCTCGCGAACGATCTCGCGCTGGCGATGCGTGCGCCGAGCATCCGCATCGTCGCGCCGATCCCCGGGCGCGGGGCGGTCGGCGTCGAGGTGCCGAACCCGCAGCCGGAGATGGTCGCCTTCCGCGAGATCGTCGAGGCGAAGGACTTCCAGGGCGCGCGGATGGCGCTCCCCATCGCGTTAGGCAAGGATCTCGAGGGAAAGCCCGTCGTCGCCGACCTCGCGAAGATGCCGCACCTGCTCATCGCCGGAGCGACTGGATCGGGCAAATCGGTCTGCGTCAACACGATCATCACGAGCCTCGTCTACCGGCACACGCCGCGGAAGCTGCGCTTCCTGATGGTCGATCCGAAGATGGTCGAGCTGTCGGTGTACAACACCCTGCCGCACCTGCGGCACAAGGTGATCACCGACAACCGCGACGCGGCCGCGGTGCTCAAGTGGGCGGTGATGGAGATGCAGGAGCGCTACGAGCTCCTCGCCGCGAACGCCTGCCGGAACATCCAGGACTTCAATCAGCGCGTGCAGCAGCAGCGCGACGGGCAGGGTGCCGCGCTCAAGCTGCCGAAGCGCCCCGACGTCGCCTTCGAGAAGACGGCGTACGAGGGCGACATCCTGCCGTACATCGTCGTCGTGATCGACGAGATGGCGGACCTCATGATGACGGTGCAGGGCGAGGTCGAGACGCCGATCGCGATGCTCGCGCAGAAGGCGCGCGCGATC
>DATAIN010000817.1:0-5127 GCA_036262635.1 Gemmatimonadaceae bacterium
GTCGAGCGGGGCCCGCCGGGCGGGAGCCGCGGCGGACTGTGCTCCGAGGGGTGCGGCGGCGAGGACAGCCGACGCGGCGAGGAAGAGCCGGTGGAGAGCAGGGGTTCTCACGGCACTCGGTGGGGAGTAGGGGAGGGTCGAGCGATTGTGACGAAAGGTACGCGGGAGCAGGCGGCGGCGTTGTGGGAGGAGGCGCGAAGCTCGGCGGGGTGAGCGCCGCCGACCGCGGGGCGACAGTCGCGGCGACCCCTTGCACGTCCGCCGGACACAGCACATGTTGCTTGGGAGGTTGTGCGATCTGTCACACCTTTTCGGCGACGAGGCTGAAAATGGAGCGGGCTGAGGAACGTCTCACCAGTGCTGGTGAGCTCGAGTCGTTTGCGGTAGAGCGGACAGAACTGGAAGCAGATGCAGTCGTCGTCCCTCTCGCCGACGTCTCACCCGCGGACCTGGACCGGTCGCTTCGCGCACCTGGCGAGACGAGCACGCTCGGTCTCGCCGCCGCGGCGCCGGCCTGGCGCTGGACGGTGACCGTCTCCGGCACCTGCACGCGCGAGTCGACGACCTTCACCGATCGCCGCCGCGACGCGCTGCTCAGCGCGACCCGCTTCATCGAGATGGCGAAGCGCATCGTCCGCTTCGAGCCGAACCGGCTCGACGCGTCCATCGCCCACGAGCCGGGGAGCCTGCTGCTGCCTAACCGCGCGGGCGGGCGGTACCTGCTGCAGCTCGAGCTGCGCGATGCGGATGCCATCACCGTCGGCCGTGTCTACGATCGCCTGACGAGCGAGGCGCGGACGATCGGCCGGCTGAGCCGGACGCGCTTCGACTTCGAGCCGAATCGCGCCAACCCGACGATCATCTACGAGATGCGCGGGGACGCGATGGCTTTCCCGCGGGAGGCGGCGGGGGACTAGCCCGCCCCGCTCGCGCGGCGCCGCGCGGGATGCTATTCAGTGAAGCGGTCGGCACACAACCCCACCGCTCTCACCGACATGCTCATCGCCCGCCGCTTCGCGCCGCTGCTCCTCGTCGCAGCCGTGACCGCATCATCCGCCCCGCTCCGCGCGCAGCGCCGAGCGCTCGGCGCGTTCGACGGGGAGGCAGACGTCGGATCGCCACGCCATCGCGGATCCTCGACGTACGACGCGGCGCGCCAGCGCTACACCATCGCCGGCTCGGGGCAGAACATGTGGGCCGATCACGACGACTTCCATCTCGTGTGGAAGCGGATGAGCGGCGACTTCATCCTGACGACGCGCGCCCAGCTGCTCGGGAAGGGCGCGGAAGCGCATCGCAAGCTCGGCTGGACGATCCGGACGAGCCTCGCGACGGGCTCCCCGCACGTGACCGCGGCGGTGCACGGTGACGGGCTCGCCGCGCTGCAGTTCCGGCGGAGCGAGGGCGCGGCGACGGAGGAAGTGCGCTCGACGGTGGCGGCCCCCGACGTCATCCAGCTCGAGCGCCGCGGAAGCGCGTTCATCATGTCGGTCGCCCGGTTCGGCGACACGCTGACGACGACGCGCGTCGACAGCATACCGTTAGGCGACAGCGTCTACGTCGGACTGTTCGTCTGCGCGCACACCGACAGCGTGGTCGAGCGGGGACTCTTCCGCGACGTGCGGATCACCGTCCCCGCCCCGGCCGATCTGGTGCCGTATCGCCAGTACCTCGCCAGCAACCTCGAGACGATGGACGTCGCGACCGGCGAGCGGCGGATCCTCTATCGCGCACCGGGGTCGATCCAGGCCCCGAACTGGACGCGCGACGGGCGCGCCCTGATCTACAACGGCGACGGAAAGCTCTACCGCTTCGACCTGGCGAGCGGGAAGCCGCGTGTGATCGACACGGGCTTCGCCACGAACAACAACAACGACCACGTCATCTCCTTCGACGGGCGCACGCTCGCCATCAGCAACCACTCGTCGGCGGACAGCGGACATTCGATCGTCTACACCATGCCGCTGCGCGGGGGCACGCCGAAGCGCGTGACGGCACGCGGACCGTCGTATCTCCACGGCTGGTCGCCGGACGGGCGGCATCTCGTCTACGTCGGTGAGCGTGGCGGGGAGTTCGACATCTACCGTATCGCCGCGACGGGGGGAGAGGAGGAGCGGCTGACGACGACGCCGGGCCTCGACGACGGTCCGGAATACAGCCCCGATGGCAAGTACATCTACTTCAACTCGGTCCGCAGCGGGACGATGCAGATCTGGCGGATGAGGCCCGACGGGAGCGAGCCGGAGCAGCTCACCAACGACGGCTTCAACAACTGGTTCCCGCACGTCTCGCCGGACGGCAAGCAGATCGTCTTCATCTCCTTCCCGTCGGACGTCTCACCCTCCGATCATCCGTTCTACAAGCACGTCCTCCTTCGGCTCATGCCGGCCAACGGCGGGCCGCCGAAGGTGATCGCGTATCTGTACGGCGGTCAGGGCACGATCAACGTGCCGTCGTGGTCGCCGGACGGGAAGAAGATCGCCTTCGTGAGCAACACGAACACGAGGTGAGGAGACTCGGTGAGACTCGGCGGAGACACGAAGGGACACGAAGGCTTCCCTCGCATCGCCGCGCAGGCGTTGTCGGTGCGGTGGGATCTTCAGTGGGGGCGTTTATGGGGTAACTGCAACCGCATTCGAGGAACGCCCGAGGCAGTGAGACGGTGAGCACGGCGGGAGAAAGACTTTGGGTGTGCGGTTGCAGTCCTCCCAACCTCACCGCCTCGGCGTTCCAACGAGTGGTTGCAGATACCCCATTGAAGCCCTTAGCAGTTGCCCAGCCGCCGTCACCGAGCCGCACTTCTACCCTCGGTTTCCCCGAGAACCTCCCGAGCTCGCCCTCAGAAAGCCTCGTTCAGCGCCACGTACAACCCCGACTGGCCCGCCGTTCCCCGCGCGTAGTCGACACGGATCGCGCTGCGGGAACGCGCGAAGAGGGTGCGGCGCACGCCGACGCCGTACGAGGGAAGTGTCCGCGCCTCGCTGCCGAACAGCTCATTCGCATGCGGCGCGATGCGGCCCGCCCCGGCGAAGGCGACCCAACCGAAGCGCCGCCACGACGGCGAGCGGTACTCCGCCTGCGCGGCGACGAGATGCCGGTCACGGAAGCGGCCGTGGGCGTAGCCGCGGAGATAGTTGGAGCTGCCGACGAGGGAGAGCTGGTCGAAGGGCGCGTCGCCGCCGGTCAGCTCGCCGACTCCCTGAAGGGCGACCGTGTGGCCGCTGCCTAACGGCAGGTAACGCCGGGCGTCCACGACGAGGCGGCGGAAGTCGAACTCGGAGCCGACGGGTTTCGCGGCGAGCGAGCCGGTCGCCTGGACGAAGCTCCCGCGGTGCGGGGCGAACACGTCGTCACGATCGTCCCAGAGCGCGCCACCCTGCAGCTGCGCGACGCGTCCCCCCCTCGCGCCGAGCACCGCGCCCGCGCGGAGCGTCCCGCCGGAGTCGGTGCCGCCGACGCGCAGACTCTGGATGCGATAACCCGCCACCGCGTAGAGCGGGCCGCGAATCCGCCGCTGCACGAGCGCGGAGGCGAGCACCCCGCGCGGCGTGTAGACCTCCTCCGCCGACTCGGGCGTCCGGTCGCCGAAGCCATAGAAGAGAAGCGGCGTGCGCTGCCACTCGAGGTGTCCCGCGACGTGCCAGGCGTTGCCCGCGGTCCAGCGATCCGCCTCGAGGAAGACGCGCGCCTGTCGCTTCGCGGTGTAGCTGGCGAAGAGCTGCGCCGTCGAGGGACGCAGCGCGGTATCCGCCGGCTGCGTCACCCGGAACGCGGTCGCTCCGAACTGGACGCCGGTCTCCGGTGCGGAGCCGAGATAGGGGAGGACGAAGAGGCGTGCCTCCTGCGCCGCGCCGGTGGCGGGCAGGGCGAGCAGCGCGAGGAGGGAGGCGGCGCGGCGAGCGGACATGATCGATCCTCTGCGGATGCGGGAGGATGGGAATCTCGCGCGCCGCGCGAAAGGGCGGCATACGTCGAGTGACGTAGCGGCGTCCCGGTCGCCGCCTTACGATAGACCCGATGTCCGACTCGCCTCGCAGCACCGCCGCCGAATACGCCGTCCGGCGCGCCACGCGTGCCGACATGGCGACGATCGTGCGGCAGCGCTGCGCGATCTTCGAGGAAGCGGGGCGCACGCAGTACCTCGAGCTGGTCGAGCGCAACTTCGCGGCGTGGCTCGCCGAGCGGCTGGACGCGACCTACTTCCACTGGCTCGCCGAGGGAGAGGGGCGGCCGGTGGGCGGCGCGGGGCTGCTGCTGCTCGACTGGCCGCCCTCGCCGCGCGATCCCCGCGGCGGGATCGGCTACGTGTACAACGTGTACGTCGAGCCGGCGCACCGCCGGCGAGGAGTGGCGCGCGCGGTGCTCGAAGCACTGCATGCGTGGGCGAGGGAGCGCGAGCTCGGCGCCGTCGCCCTCCACGCGACGGACGCCGGCCGGCCGCTCTACGAAGCGTTAGGCTACACGCCGACGAGCGAGATGCGGCTCATGCTCGCCGCGCGGGGCGACCGCTGACCGCGGCCGATCAGCGCTTCCGGTCGCCCTTGTCGCCCTGGCCGCGCTTCGACTCCGTCTTTGCCTCGCGCTTCCGGTCCTGCGACAGCGAGCGTCCCACCTCGTCCTGCGACTCGGTGAACCGGCCCTGCTCGTCGCGGCGCACATAACGCTTGTCGTCTTCGTTCGGCTCGATGAGCTCGCGTTCCTTGGCCATGGATTCCTCCGGAATAGGTGTCTGGCAGTATCGCAGAGCGGGTGCCACCTTCGAGCCTCGATCCCGGAAAGCGAACGCAACGTGAACCATTGGCTCATGCATATCCGCTTCATGGCAGTCATCGCCGCGGCCGTCCTCGCCAGCGGCTGCGCGAACCGGTCGATGTCGGCGCGAAAGGCAGACGGCGTCCAACAGGTCATCCTCTCCGACCAGGCGGCGGCGCCCGCGTCGCCGACCACCCCCGCCGCGGGGCCGCGCATGCTCGTCCGCCACGCCGAGCTCACGGTGCAGGTGGAGAAGCCGGCGCCCGCCGAGCAGCGCGTGACCGATCTCGCGAAGTCGCTCGGCGGCTACGTCGAGAGCACGGCCAGCCACAGCGGCGGCTTTTCCGAGGGACGCCGGCTCACCGTGCGCGTGCC
>DATAIN010000818.1:0-3260 GCA_036262635.1 Gemmatimonadaceae bacterium
ATCTCCTTCACCGTCGCGATCTCGTAGCCGTCGGGACGTCCCTTCGTCCGCCGGAACCCCTCGAGCAGCGTCGAGATGCTCCCCTTCGCCACCTGCAGCTCGTTCGGCACGGAGATCCCGTAGCCGTCGTCCCACACCGAGACGAGCATCGGGACCTGGAGCACCCCCGCCGCGTTGATCGCCTCCCAGAACACACCCTCGGCGCAGGACGCGTTGCCGATCGTGCCGAAGGCGATCTCATTCCCGTTGCGCGAGAACTCCGCGAAGTCGTGCAGCTCGGGAAGATTGCGATAGAGCTTCGACGCGAAGGCGAGGCCGAGCAGCCGCGGCATCTGCGAGCCGGTGGGCGAGATGTCGGCCGAGGAATGCGGGCCCTCGGTGAGCGGCTTCCAGTTGCCCTGCTCGTCGAGCATCCGGGTCGCGAAGTGCGCGTTCATCCCGCGCCCGGCCGAGGCGGGATCGGCCTCGACGTCGGTGTGCGCGTAGAGCTGCGCGAAGAACTGCCGCACGTTCAGCAGACCGAGCGCGAACATCAGCGTCTGGTCGCGATAGTAGCCCGAGCGAACGTCACCCGGCGCGAAGGCCTTGGCGAGGGCGACCTGCGCGACCTCCTTCCCGTCGCCGAAGATCCCGAACATCGCGCGGCCGAGCATCACCTCGCCCCGCGCGAGGGTGCTGACCTGCCGGCTGCGGAAGGCGACGCGGTAGTCCCGCATCACCTCGTCGGGATCGAGCGACGTCGCCGCTGCCCGCGGTCGTGCTGCACTCGTGCTTGCCATGCGCTCCTCGAAGATCGGCTACGGGCGCGCGTGAGTCGGCACGCCGGGAGGCATGAAAGATACTCGGCCGTGGCTGGGCGGCGCGAGGCGCGCCCCGTGACGCGTGCTACTGCGCGACCGCCTCGGTGTACGCGAGGCGGAGGCGGTCCACACAGCGGGCGGCGAGCTCGGTCGACGACCAGCGCTCCTCCTGGTTGCCCGGGATGTGCCAGACCCAGCTCGCCTCGTCGGCCGCGCGGGCGACGAGGACGTCGGCCCAGAGCTCCTTCGCCGGAAGGGCGGCCGGTCCGGTGCGCGCACGCTCCGGGGAGTACTCGGCGCGCTTCGCCACCGCGCCACGCCAGCCGACGACGAGCAGCTCGCCGAGCGCGACCGAGTCGCGGCTGTTCTGCAGCCAGGCGAGGGTCAGCGCGACGGGGCCGAGCTGCACGATGCAGCGGTCCGGCGACTGGCGGACGACGGGCTTCTCCTCGATCCCCGTCATGGCGTAGGCGCCGACGCCCTGGAGGACCTCGTCGATGAGGCGGCCGAACTCGCGCGTGCAGGCGGCGACCGCGCGGTAGGTGGTGAGGAAGGGCTGCCGGTCTCCCGGACCGTCCTCGTTGATGCGCTCGCTGGAGGAGCGGCCGATCGCGTCGCGTGCGCTCATTGGGCCTCCGTGGCTCGAATCGATATCAGGAAAAAAGATCGGGCGCCGGCGGATGGACTCGCGTCACACCTGCCGGCGCCCGATTCGCTACCGCGATCCCCTCGCGGGGCGCGGGAGCCGGACCAGCCGCTGCCTAACGGTCAGCGACCACCCATGCGCGTCACGTTCTCCGCCGCCGGACCCTTCTGGCCCTGCACGACGTCGAACTCCACGGTCTCGCCCTCGGTCAGCGTCTTGAAGCCGCTGCCCTGGATCGCCGAGTGATGGACGAAGCAATCCTTCTGCCCGTCGGCCGGGGTGACGAACCCGAAACCCTTCGCATCGTTGAACCACTTCACGGTACCTGTCGTACGCATTGCCCTGCTCCTGAAAAACTGACTGTGCTGTGTCGGAGCAGAGGTCCGGAGACCGATGCAATACGAGACCGACGACAACGTGCACGTGACTGCCCTCACGCTGGGCGCCGCCACTCGGCGGCTGCGACAGAACGGAAAAGGGGCCCGCTCGCATTGGCAGGCCCCTGATTCGATCGGAACTTGTCCACGCGCCGGGGCGCGTGTGTCGCTGCTGCAATGTAACGCCGCGCGCACGCTCTCGCAATCCGCCGCGCGATCCCGCTGCACGATGCCCCTCGATTAGACTGAGGAATGCCTCGACTGCCGATCGTGCCCGGCGACGCGGCCCCCGCGCGCGACACCAGCCGCCCGTCCGCTCCCGATCATCCCGACCTCCGCGACGAGGACATCGAAGCGGTGCTGGTCGCGTTCTACGACGCCGTCGCCGTGGATGCGCTGCTCGCGCCGTACTTCGCGCGCATCGACATGCGGGAGCACATCCCGCGCATCGCCGACTTCTGGTCGACGCTCGTCTTCCACTCGGCGCGCTATACCGGCAACGCGTTTCGCCCGCACCTCGAGATGCCCGGTCTCACCGCGGAGCATTTCGCGCGCTGGCTCGCCACCCTCGAGCGCACCGTTGATGCCCGCCACGCCGGTCCGAACGCCGAGATGATGAAGGCGCTCGGCCACCGGATCGCCTACAGCATGCAGCTGCGGCTGGGGATCGCGCCGGCGTTCGAGCTGCGGGAGATACGCTGAGCGCAGCTCCTCGAAGACGACGTTCATGATCGGGTACCGCCGCCAGTCCGCGTAGTCGAAGTGCCACCACTCCGCTTCGTAGACGGTGAATCCTTCCTTCTCCATCGCCCGGCGCAGCAGCTCGCGGTGCCAGCGCTGGCGAGAGGTGCCGCCCGGGTAATCGGGGTACGCCCGCGCCGAGGTCTCGTCGTAGGTGCTCACCATCTCCACGGGCTGCCCCGTGCGCAGGTCGTAGAGCGTGAGGTCCACCGCGCAGCCTCGGTTGTGACGCGATCCCTTCGCCGGATCCGCCACGAAGATGTGCTTCTCCGGCGGCGTCGCGTCCCAGAACATCTTCGTCACGTACCACGGACGGTAGCCGTCGTGCACGAGCAGCCCGTAGCCTCGCGCGCGCAGCGCGGCGCTCACGCGGACGAGCGCTTCCGCGGCGGGCCGCTGGAGGAAGGCACGCGCCTGCGAGTAGAAGGGCGTGCCGAAGAGATTGTTGCTGGTCGCGTAGCGGATCTCGAGATGGATGCTCGAGTCGAGCGTCGTGAGCTCGACCAGATCCGGAGCGCGGAAGCTCCCGCTCTCCGCTGGTGGCGATGCGGCAAGCGCCTCGCGGCGCAGCTCGTCCATCGGCCGCACCGGGGTGATCATGAGCTGGTTCCCCGACTCGGGCCCCACCTGCCGTCGCGGGAGCAGCGAGTCGCCGACGAGCAGCGCGCCGACCGCTCCCGCCGGCGTCCGCGTCAC
>DATAIN010000819.1:0-10896 GCA_036262635.1 Gemmatimonadaceae bacterium
CGTGGATGAGGATGAGCGGATCCTCGAGGACCGCTTCCATCTTCTCCGGATCGGTGACGAAGTACGGCGAGACGTAGCCGCGATCGAACTGCATCCCGTCCACGGTCTCGAGCGTCGTCTCGAGGCCCTTCGCCTCCTCGACGGTGATCACGCCGTCCTTGCCGACCTTCTCCATCGCCTCGGCGATGAGGTTCCCGATCTCCTTGTCGTTGTTCGCGGAGATGGTGCCGACCTGCGCGATCTCGGTCTTCCCCTTGGTGGGGACGCTGATCTTCTTGAGCTCCTCGACGATCGAGGCGACGGCCTTGTCGATACCGCGCTTGATGCTCATCGGGTTCGCGCCGGCCGTGACGTTCTTGAGGCCTTCGCGGAAGATCGCCTGGGCGAGCACGGTCGCCGTGGTGGTCCCGTCGCCGGCGTTGTCGCTGGTCTTGGTCGCGACTTCCTTCACCATCTGCGCGCCCATGTTCTCGAGCGGATCGGAGAGCTCGACTTCCTTCGCGACGGTGACGCCGTCCTTGGTGACGGTCGGGGCGCCGAACTTCTTGTCGATGACGACGTTCCGACCCTTGGGGCCGAGGGTGACCTTCACCGCCTCGGCAAGCTTGTCGACGCCGCGCTTCAGGGCAGCGCGCGCATCGACGTTGAAGTGCAGTTCCTTGCTGGCCATGTGTGTGGACTCCGGTTTGGAGACTGGATTCGTTTTGTGGGCCTTTAGCCTTTAGCCTTTAGCGTCGAGCGACTGCGGCCCGAACGGCGTTGGAGCGAGCTAATGGCTAACGGCTAACGGCTAATGGCTTCGTTCAGCCGACGACCGCGAGGACGTCGGTCTCGCGGAGGATGAGGACCTGCTCGCCCTCGAGGGTCACCTCGGTGCCGCTGTACTTTCCGTAGAGGACCTTGTCGCCGACCTTGAGGTCCATCGGCACCCGCTTCCCTTCCTCGTAGCGACCGGGGCCCACGGCGATGATCTCGCCCTGCTGGGGCTTCTCCTTCGCGGTGTCGGGGATGTACAGACCGCCGCGCATCTGCTCGGCTTCCTCGAGCGCCTTCACCACGACGCGGTCGGCCAGGGGGCTGATCTTCGTAGCCGTCTTGTTGGCCATGCGTCCCTCCTCGGGATGTATAGGTTCACTGGAACGACGTTGACAGCACTTAGCACTCCCTCGCGGGGA
This sequence comes from Gemmatimonadaceae bacterium, assembly GCA_036262635.1. Classification (GTDB taxonomy): domain Bacteria; phylum Gemmatimonadota; class Gemmatimonadetes; order Gemmatimonadales; family Gemmatimonadaceae; genus JABFXC01. The sequence continues at coordinate 1,176 of DATAIN010000819.1, forward strand.
GTGCTAACAGCGCGGAACTTACACGCCACCGTCCGGAGGGTCAAGTGGTCCGCCCCCCGGAAGAATCGCGTCGTAACTCGTTTGTTTATGCGAACTTAACTGCTACGGGCGACGAGGTGCTCGTGCGCGAGACGGATGCCCTGGAGGGTCAGCGAGGGCTCCACCCGGTCGAAGCTCCGGCACAGCGGCTGGAACTGCTCGGCCAGCCCGCCGGTCGCGATGCAGACCGGCGTTCCCCCGCCCGGCCATTCCTCGCGGATCCGCCTAACGATCCCGTCGATCGCGTCGGCCGCGCCGAATATTACCCCCGCGCGGATGCATTCCTCGGTGCGCCTCCCGATCGTCCGCGCGGGCGCGACGAGATCGGTGGCCGGGAGCTTCGAGGTCTTCCGGATCAGCGTTTCCGCGGACGTCCGCACCCCCGGCATGATCACTCCGCCGATGAAGACACCGTCCGCCGTGATGCAGTCGAAGGTCGTCGCGGTCCCGAGGTCGACGACGATCGCGTCGGCATGATAGAGGCGGCTGGCGGCGAGCGTGTTCACGATGCGGTCGGCGCCGACGGTCTGCGGCTCGTCGACCTTCAGGGTGATCGGGAGCGACGATCCACCGTCGATCACCGTCGGCGTGAGGTCGAGCCAGCGCGTGCATGCCTCGACGAGCGTTCCCGTCATCGGCGGGACGACGGACGCGATCGCCGCGCCGCCCAGTTGCCAGGGCTTGGTGCCGGCGGAATCGAGAAGCGAGCGGATGGTGAGGCCGATCTCGTCGTGGGTCCGCGCGGCATTGGTCGTCACGCGCCAGTGCGCGCGGAGCTCCGCCCCCTCGAACAACCCGATGGTCGTCTCCGTGTTGCCGACGTCGAACGTAAGAATCACGCGTCCTCCGTGAAGACCAGTGAGCCCGCACGCTGTGCGCTGACGGTACCGTCGCTCGCGCGAACGAGCAATGCGCCCTCCCCCGAGATCCCCTCGACACGCCCGGGGGCCGGCTCGCGGATCTCGCGTCCCCGCGCCAGATCGCGCGCCTCGAGGAGGGCCAGCTCGCGCGCGTCGAGCGCGCCGCGACGCGCCGCCGCGTCGCGCAGCGCCGGAACGAGCCGGGCGAGCGCGGCCAGGCGCGGAACTCCCCCGCGAAGCCCGCTCGCGTTAGGCACCCCGCGCGGCGGGCGCACGTTGACGCCCATCCCGACCGCGACCCACTCGACGACGCCGTCCCGCCACCGCGCCTCGGCGAGGATGCCGGCGAGCTTGCCGTCGCCGATCCAGAGATCGTTCGGCCACTTCACCCTGATCGTCGCGGGGGCGAGCGGCTCGAGCGCCTCCGCCGCCGCGATCCCGAGTCGCAGCGCGAGCACGCCAGGCATGCCCGGGTCCACCGCGCGCTCGACGAGCGTCAGCCAGATCCCCTGGCCCGGCTCCGAGGTCCAGCGCTTTCCGCCGCGTCCGCGCCCGCTCGTCTGCTCGTCCGCAAGCACGAGAGTGCCTGACGGCGCGCCGTCCGCCGCGAGCGCGTGCGCGAGGTCGAGCGTGCTCGGTGTCGAGTCGACCGCGACCACCCCCGGGAGGCGGAGCGCGGCCGCGATCTCGACGGCCTCCATCCCATCCCAGCTCCCGCTCGACTCGACGCGCACCGCTGCGCTCACCCCCGGAACGCGAGCAGCGCGAGGACCGCGGCGCCGAGCAGGACGCGATAGGCGGCGAAGACCCCGTAGCTGTGACGCGCGACGAACTTGAGCAGCACGGAGATCGCCAGCCAGCCACTGAGCGCCGACGCGACGACTCCGACGGCGAGAGTCAGCGACAGTCCCTGCTCGTGCAGCGCCGCCGGAACCTCCTTCGCGGCGGCGGCGGCGGTAATCGGCATGCTGAGCAGGAAGCTGAACACCGCGGCACTCTCGCGATGAAAGCCGAGTGCCCGTCCCGCGGTGATCGTCGAGCCGGAGCGCGAGACGCCGGGGATCAGCGCCACGGCCTGCGCGGTGCCGATCGCCAACGCCTGCGGCCAGCGCATCTCGTCGAGCGACCAGCGCCGCGCGGCGAAGCGATCGACCAGCCAGAGCAGCACGCCCATCACGATGAGGGTGGTGGCGATCAGGCGCGGCGAGCGAAAGGTCGTCTCCGCATAATCGGACAGCAGCAGCCCCGCGATCCCGCCGGGGATCGTCGCGAGAATCAGGAAGACGACCCGCTTCTGCTCCGGCGTCGCGACGCGACGCGTGCGGACGATCTCGAGCGCGCTGCGAATGAGCGTCATCCATTCGGAGCGGAAGAACCACAACACCGCGACGAGCGTTCCGAGATGGAGCGCGACATCGAAGGCGAGTCCGGGATCCTGCCACCCGAAGAGCCAGGGAGCGAGGGCCAGATGCGCCGAGCTGCTCACGGGGAGGAACTCGGTGAGCCCCTGGATGATGCCGAGGACGATCGCCTGGAAGACGTTCATGTGGTTCGCGGAAGTGAGCGTGCTAGCGCGCGACGACCAGTGCGGCCATCGCGGCGACCATCGCGGTCTTGAACAGTAATGGCGCGCCGGTCCGCGCGGCCAGCGCGCGCGCGGTGGCGAGCGCACAGAGCGTGAGCGACGGCACCATGAGATTGCGCAGCGTCGGGCGCGGGCCGACGAGGACGAGCATTCGCCAGACGAAGAGCATCACCGCGAGGACGATCAGCGCCCGCGTGACGCGCGTGCCGAAGACGAGTGGCGCGGTCCGGCGATAGGGCGCGTCGGCCGGGGCATCGTCGAGCGACTTCGCGAGCTCGCGCGCCAGGTGCAACGGGATCGCGACGCCCACGAGCAGCAGCCCGACGCGCGCGGCGCGTACCGTCACCGCGCCATAGAAGAAGGGGAGCGACGCGAGCAGCGCCACCACGATGTTGCCGATCAGCGGCAGCCGCGCGAGCGCGACGGAATACAACGTCATCAGCGCGACGACAGCCACGCTGAGATAGCCGAGCGCCGGACGCGCGATCGCGGCGAAGGCGATCCCGGCACCGGCCGCGATGATGGCGAACGATCGCACGGTCCGCGGCGTGAGCGCGCCGCTCGGGAGTGGGCGGCGCGGATGCGCGCGCCGGTCGATCTCGATGTCGAGCAGGTCGTTGAAGCTGTTCGCGTAGGCCGCCAGCGCGATCGCGGCAAGCGCCGCGGCGATCGTCGCGGCCCGCGACACGTCCCGAGCGCCCCACCACGCACCAACGAACACTCCGATCGCCGCGATCATGCCGTTCTGCCAGCGGGCGATCGTGGCGAGCGCGCGCAGCTCAGCCGCCATCGCCCTGGTAGAAGCGCTCGTAGCGGGCAACGATGTCGTCGCGGGAAAAGCGGTCGCGCGCGTCGGCGGCGGCGTGCTCGCTCATCGCTGCCCATCGATCATGGTCGCGGAGGATGGCGAGCGCGGCCTCGGACATCCCCTCCACGTCGCCCACCGTGCACAGCACGCCGGTGATCCCCTGCTTCACCACCTCGACGAGGCCGCCGGCGCGGGAGCCGACCACGGGCACCCCCGAAGCGAGCGCCTCCAGCGCGCTCAGCCCGAACGACTCGCTCTGCGTCGGCAGGAGGAAGAGATCCGCCTCGGCGAGCAGGGGCGCGACCATGTCGATCTTGCCGAGGAAGTGGACGTCGCGATCCACGCCGAGCCGCCGCGACTCGGCCTCGGCGACGACTCGATCCGGGCCGTCGCCGACCATCACCAGCGCCGCCGGCATCTGCTCGTGCACCTTCGCGAAGATCCCGATCACGTCCTTCACCCGCTTCACGGGGCGGAAGTTCGACACGTGCATCAGGATGCGCTTGTCGTCGCCGAGCTCACGACGCAGCCCGGGCGCGTACCGCGAGCGATCGTAGACGTCCGGATCGATGAAGTTGTGAATCACCTCGATCCGGCACCCGGCACAGCCGAAGGCACGCTGCGTCTCGTCGCGAAGGTACTGCGACACCGCGGTCAGGCCGTCCGATCGCTCGATCGAGAACTTCGTGATCGCGTGGAAGGACGGATCCTGGCCGACGATGGTGATGTCGGTGCCGTGCAGCGTCGTGACGACGCGAATGTCGTGCGCGTGCTCGCGGTGCAGCATCTCCTTGGCGATCCAGGCGCTGGTCGCATGCGGGATCGCGTAGTGGCAGTGGAGGATGTCGAGGTCGTGCGCGCGCACCACCTCGTGCATCCGCACGGCGAGCGCGAGGTCGTAGGGCGGATATTCGAACAGCGGGTAGCGGCCGACATCGACTTCGTGGAAGTAGACGTTAGGCAGGAACTGCGGCAGCCGGAAAGGCTGCTGATAGGTGACGAAGTGCACCTCGTGACCGCGCGCGGCGAGCGCGATCCCGAGCTCGGTCGCCACGGCACCCGAGCCGCCGTACGTCGGATAGCAGGTGATGCCGATCTTCATCCGGTCGCTCCGTTCCACCATCGCTCCGCCTTCTCCATCGCGTCGGGGTCGCCCGGGTCGAGACGCGTCACTCGCGCCGCATCGAGCTGATGCCGCATCCAGGTCCGCTGCCGCTTCGCGTACTGGCGCGTCTCGATCACGACGCGCTCGCGGGCGGCGGGAAGCGCGATCGCGCCCTCCACCAGCTCGCGAACGACCGCGTAGCCCGCCGCGTTCCAGGCCGGCGCGTCCCCGGGCACTCGCTTCACCAGCGAGCGCACCTCGTCGAGCCACCCGCTCGCGAGCATCTCATCCACCCGGCGTTCGATGCGGCCGGCGAGATGCGCGCCCGGATCGACGACAAGATACCGTGCGCGGAAGCGCGGCGCTCGCGTTGGTTGCGCGTGGAGATCCGACAGCCGCCGTCCCGTGAGGAGGGCGACCTCGATGGCGCGCAGCAGCTGCGTGCGTCCGAGGGCAGCACGTGCGGGATCGAGGCGCTCACACCACCGGCGCAGCTCGCCCGTCGCGAGTGGCGCGAGCGCGCGCTCGAGCGCGTGACGCCGTTCCGGATCCAACGCCGGCTCCGCGAACAGCGGCGCGAAGAGCGCGCGAAGGTAGAACCCCGTTCCGCCGACGATGACGGGCTCGCGACCGCTCGCGCGCGCGGCGGCGATCCACCGCTCGGCGTCGTCCGCCCAGCGGGCGGCGGAGTAGCGCTCGGTGGGCTCGATGACGTCGATGCCGTAGTGTGGCGCCAGGGCGCGCTCGGCCTCGCCCGGCTTCGCGGTGCCGACGTCGAAGCCGCGGTAGATCTGACGCGAATCGGCGCTGACGATCGCCGCGCCGTGACGCTCGGCGAGGGCGAGGGCGAGCGCGGACTTCCCCGCCGCGGTCGGACCCGTGATGACGCGAAGCTCAGCGCCGGCCAAAACGCCGCTCGAGCTCGTCCCAGCCGATGCGAACGATCGTCGCGCGGCCGTGCACGTCGTGCGCGGGGAGCGTCGTCCGGGCGAGGGCGACGTAGAGCGCGCGCATCTCGTCGGGCGAGAGCGCGTCGCCGGCCTTGATCGCGGCCTTGCATGCGACGGTCGCCGCCAGCTTCTCGTGGCGCGCCGCCGTGCTCGCGACGCGATCGCCGGTCAGCGCGTCGAGGGTGTCGCGCAGGCAGCGCTCGGCGTCGAAGCGCGGATGCGGCATCGGCACGGCGCGGACGATCAGCGTGTGCCCGCCGAACCCTTCGACCTCGAAGCCGAGCCGCTCGAGGAGCTCGCGATTCGCCTCGAAGGCCTCGCTCTCCGCCGGGCCGAGATGGAGCGTGAGCGGGAAGAGCAGACGCTGCGCGGGCGACTCGCCCCGCTCGAGGACGCCCATGAAGCGCTCGAACAGCACGCGCTCGTGCGCCGAGTGCTGGTCGATGAGCACCATCCCCTGCTCGTGCTCGAAGCAGAGATAGGTCCGCCGCCACTGCACGAGGGACGGGACCTGGATCTCCTCTTCGGCCGGCGCGGTGTCGACGGCTCCGGCAGCGCCGGCGACCGTCTCGTCCGGGCCGGCCTCGAAGAGCGGCCCATCGAGGCGGGGAGCATCGTCGCGGAGCGTCTCGACGCCTAACGCCTCGCCGCCCCCGAGCTGCTCCTCCCGCTCCACCCACCAGCGGCGGCTCCCCATCGTCGCCGCGGCGTCCATCGTGCCTAACGCGCGGCGGACCGCGCCCTCGACGGCCCGCTCCACCGTCCACCGGTCACGGAAGCGCACCTCGGCCTTCGCCGGGTGCACGTTCACGTCGACGTCGCCCCCGGGCAGGGTGATCGCGAGGAGCAGGGTCGGTCGCAGCCCGGCTGGGATCGTCGAGCGATACGCGGCCTCCGCGGCGCGGAGGATCCCGGGATCGCGCACCGCGCGGCCGTTCACCGCGAGGAAGACGCGTCGCGTGCCGGTGCCGACGTCCTGCGGACTCTCGACCAGCCCATCCACGCGGATCGGCCCGGCCACGTCGTCCACGTCGACGAGCTTCTCCGCGGCGGCAGCGCCCCAGAGCGCGGCGACGCGGGAGCGCCACGACGACGCGGGCGGCAAGGTGAGCGCGGCATTGCCGTCGTGGGTCACCGTGAGGCGGATGTCGCGGCGCGCGAGCGCGACGAGCGTGAGCGCATCGACGATCGCGCGCCACTCCGAGCGCGCCCCGCGCATGAACTTCTGGCGAGCGGGCGCATTGTAGAAGAGCGACGAGACCGTGACCGTCGTGCCGCGACGGCGTGCCGCGTCGGCGACCGCGACGACCGCGCCCGCCGCGGCGTCGACGCGTGTCCCCGCTCCGTCGTCGGGCGCGGTCTCGATCTCGAGCCGCGAGACGGAGCAGATCGCCGGGAGCGCCTCGCCGCGGAAGCCGAAGCTGGCGACACCGACGAGATCACTGGCCTGACGGATCTTCGACGTCGCGTGCCGCGAGAGCGCGAGCACCGCATCGGCGCGGTCCATCCCCGAGCCGTCGTCGCTCACGCGGATGCGCGCCCTGCCACCCTCCTCGACGGCGACGTCGATGGAGGTCGCCCCCGCATCGAGCGCGTTCTCCACCAGCTCCTTGACGACGCTCGCCGGTCGCTCGACGACTTCGCCCGCGGCGATCTGATCGGCGACGGTGCTGGGAAGGATCGCGATGTGCGGCACGGGAGAAGTCTCGCCCCCGGCGCGCGGACGGTCAATCGCGCCGAGCAGCAGTCAACCGCGGCGCAGGGGAAGGAGCCGATCGCTCTCGATCCACCCTTCCTCGCCCGCGGCGCCCGCGACGTGCGACCAGCGTCCCTCGCGCTGGATCACGCGCACGACGGCGCCGAGTCGTGTCGCGGAGCCGGCGTCGCCGGCGAGCGACGGGATGGCGCGGAGCTGGGTCGGGTCCGCGATCACGGCGAGCGACTTCGCCTCGAGCCGCTCGTCGAGCAGCACGTACGCGACGACCGCGGCGGCGACGATCCCGTGGAGCGCGTACACCCATGCGGCTCCCGGACCACGCGCGCGAGTCGACCGCCCGAGCAGGCGGAAGGCAGCGACGAGCCACGCGGCCCACCAGAGCGCGAGCGCGGCGAGGGCGAGCAGCGGCGTGGGAACCGCGGGCACCGACGCAAAGACGCCGCGCGCCGGACCGGGAGTGAGATCGAGGCGGGTGCGCACCTCGCCATCGAGGGGATCGAGGCGCAGCGCCTTCTGCCAGCCGACGACCGCCTGCGCGGTGTCACGCGCGATCCAGTGCGCGGTCCCGGCGTTCGCCCACGCATCAGCGGCCCGTGGGTGCGCGGTCGCCGCCGAATCGAAGCTCGCCGCCGCCACCGCGTAGCGCCCCGCATCGTAGGCGCGCACTCCGCTCGCGAAGAGCCGCTCGGCATCATCGAGCGGCGCGGCGCTCATCGCCGCGGCGCTGGCGAGGGCGAGGGAGCCCGCGACCAGTGCGATCAGCGGAGGGGTGCCGAGCACCGCGCGGTCGCGCGACTCCGCGTCGACGGCGCGGAACGCGGTGAGCGCTCGCTTCGCCGCGTTCGCCGGCGTCGCGCGTGTCGACGCGTAGCTCGCGGCGTCGAGCTCGGCGAGCAGCGACGCGACCTCGCTCGCGGTCGCACTCGAGACGCCGCACCGGCGCAGCGCGCGCACGACGTCGCTCTCGCGACCCAGGTCGAAGGGTGTGACGACCTTTCGCTCGACGAGCGCGGCGACGAGCGCGACGCGGATCGCCGCGGGCCCGGCGGCGTCACCGCGACGCACGACGGCTCGCAGACGACCCGCGGCCGAGACCGCGCGCGGCGCGCGGCGCCGCCGGCGAACGGTGAGCACCGAGAGCGCGGGGATCGGCGCGAGCAGGGCGAGCGCGGCGAAGATCGGCTGCTGCGGCGGAGGCGGACCGACCGGCGCGCGCATCACGCGGCGAATGGCGAGCGGCATCGTTCGCCGCGCGGCACGCTGAGAGTCGCCGGCGGCGGCGACGAGCGCGCCCGCGCCGATGAAGAGCGTCTCCGGCGAGGTCGCCGCCAGCTCGTAGCGCCGCTCGCGCGGATTCCAGAACGGATACGAGATCGGCGGGAGCGTCTGCTGTCCCTGGGTGGTGGGCGTGACGATCCAGTCGAACTCCTTGCTCCCGCGGATGCGACGGGAGAGGGTGTCGATCGTGACGCGCTCGTCACCGGTGACGAGCGAGGCCCATGTGAGCGAAACGGGCGGGCGCGGAAGGAGCTTCACGTTCCCCTCCCCCGCGACGCGCAGCGTGAGCACGAGGGGATCTCCGACGCGCGCACCGCCCGTATCCAGTCTCGCCTGCACCGCGAGATCGCCCACCGCGCCGGCGTAGCCCGCCGGCCGCCCATCCTCCGGGGGCTCGATGGCGACGACGGAGATCGAATCGCTGCGCGCCTCGCGTCGCTCCGAGCCGGCGAAGAATCCCGCCCCGACAGCGAGCGAGTACGACAGCTGCGCCGGCGCGAGCGAATGGCGACCGGCAACGAGCGGAAAGAGGGCGCGCTCGTAGACGAGAACGTCGTAGCACTGCGACCCCACGCGGCGGCGAATCGGACGACGCCCGCGATCCGCCGAGTAGTCGTAGGCCATCAGCTCGTTCAGCTGCGGGGGGACGAAGCTCGGATTGCTGCGCAGCTTGTCGCGCGCCGTCGGGCTGATGAAGACGCCCACCTGATACGTCGCCTGCTCACCCACGTACACCGTGTCCGGCGTCGCGATCGCCCGCAACGCGACGTCGGTGCTGGTGTCGATGTCGGCGCGCGCCACGACAGCGGGAACGCCGCTCGAGTCGGCGTCGCCAAGCACGACGATGGTTCGTGGCGCGCCTCGGGTGCGCAGCGAGCCGGATCGCATCTCGAATCGCGGGAGGGTGTAGCGCCCGGGACGATCGGTGAGGAGGGTGAGCTCGACGTCCGTGATGCTCCAGCTGCGGCCCGTGACGTCGCTCGATGTCTGCGCGCTCGCGCGCGAGGAGACGATCGAGAAGGGGGCGACGCGCGGCGGTGTGAAGCGCGGGACGCTCACCCCGCGCACCGAGCCGACCACGCTCACCGAGAAGGGCTCGCAGGCGCGCACCGTGTCCGGCGCGGCGACGGTCACGGTGAGCTGGGCGAAGAGGAGGAGCGCGACGCTCACTACCAGTCCTTGCCGCCGGGAGGCGACGCTGGTTGTCCCTCGCGCTGCTTGCGCGCCTGCACGTCGCGCTCGTCGCGCGCCGCGCTGTTCAGGATCTGCTCGGCGCGCTGCTGGCCGAGCGAGCCCGCGGGCTGCGGTTGCGGCTCGCGCGGGGGCGCGGTGGGGTCGGGCTTCGGCTGGGGGCTCTGGTCGTTCCCGCACCCGCCCCC
>DATAIN010000820.1:0-6232 GCA_036262635.1 Gemmatimonadaceae bacterium
CGATCCTCGAGCCGATCGGCCAGAACCTCGTGCGCGCGAACTCGGGCGAGGAGGCGCTCAAGCGTCTCCTCAGCATGGAGTTCGCCGTCATCCTGCTCGACGTGCAGATGCCGGGGATGAACGGCTTCGACACGGCGCGCCTCATCAAGGCGCGCGAGCGGTCGCGGCACATCCCGATCATCTTCCTCACCGCGATCAGCAAGGAGGAGGCGTACGTCTTCGAGGGCTACTCGGTGGGCGCGGTGGACTACATGTTCAAGCCGTTCCAGCCCGACATCCTCCGCTCGAAGGTCGCCGTCTTCGTCGACCTCTATCGCAAGCAGGAGCAGATCAAGCATCAGGACGAGCTGCTCCGCGAGAGCGAGAAGCGCGAGCTCGAGCTGCGCCACCGCGCCGAGCTGCGCGAGACGCAGGCGCGCCTCGCCGAAGTCGTGGACGGGGCGATGGACGCGATCGTGATGTTCGACCAGAAGCAGCAGATCACGCTGTTCAACGAAGCGGCCGAGCGGATGTTCTGCACCACGGCGCGCGAGATGGTCGGCACGAACGTCGGGCGGCTCTTTCCCGCCGCGGCGCGCGATCGGCAGATCCAGCACATCCTCAGCGCGGGTGAGCACGAGCCGGACGAGAGCTGCGCGAGCGTGAAGCCGCTGCCACGCCACGTGGCGAGCTTCGTCGCGGTGCGCGCGACCGGCGAGGAATTCCCCTTCGAGGCGTCGGTGTCACGCTTCGTCGAGGGCGAGCGCACCGTGTTCACGATGATCGGGCGCGACGTGACCGAGCGCGTGCGCGCCGACCGCGAGCTGAAGGAGCAGGCCGAGTCCCTCGCGCGGACGACGAGCGAGCTCCGGGTCGCCAACGAGGAGCTGCAGCGGCGCCAGGGAGATCTCGAGCGCGCGATGACCGCGCGCAGTCGCTTCTACGCGTCGATGTCGCACGAGCTGCGCACGCCGATCAACGCGATCCTCGGCTACAGCACGCTGCTGCTCGAGAACATCTACGGGACGCTCACCGAGAAGCAGGCGGAGGGGATCCAGCGCACCCACAAGGCGGCGAAGCATCTCCTCGAGCTGGTGAACGACGTTCTCGACCTGTCGAAGATCGAGGCGGGGAAGATCGACCTGAAGCTGCAGCCCGTCGTCTTCCCCGATCTGATCGAGGATCTGTTCGTCACGGTGCGCCCACTCGCCGACGAGCGCGGCAGCACCCTCTCCCTCGACCACCAGGGCGGCAAGACGACCATCGTCACCGATCCGCGCCGCGTGCGGCAGATCCTCCTCAACCTCCTCTCGAACGCGATCAAGTTCGGGCTCGGGAAGCCGATCGTCGTCCGGTCGTTCACCCGCGACGACGGACGCTTCGAAGTGGACGTCATCGACCAGGGGATCGGGATCGCCGAGGCCGACCTCGCGCGCATCTTCGACGAGTTCGTCCAGATCGGAAAGGGCGCGCAGCAGCAGGAGGGGACGGGGCTCGGGCTCCCGATCTCGAAGCGCCTCGCCGGGCTGCTCCACGGCGAGCTGCTCGTCGAATCGAAGCCGGGGGAGGGGAGCCGCTTCCACCTCATCCTCCCAGCGACGGTGGATCCCCGCGCCCAGCAGCCCGAACACGAGCCGACAGCCGCCGCCGTGGCCTGAGGGGCGGTCCCCGTCGGGGGTTCTCCGGACGCGGTGGTGGCGTATTCCCCCTCGCGTCCGCTCGTGGAACTCGCGTGCTTTCGAGGGTAGACGATTCGTGACCTACGGCGCGTTGCGATGCGCCCGCCCCACGCTACATTGCGTGGCGAGGACCGTTTCCCCCCGAGACTCCGACGGTGCTTCAATGGTCGTGCTCTGCGTCGCGCGCCATCTCTATCTTGCCCAGCACCTCGCGCGCGTCCTCGGCGAAGCGGGCGCGCTGACCCGCGTCGCCGTGGGGCTCGGCGATGCCGCGCACATCGCCGCCGACTGCTGCCCGGACGTGGTCGCCGCCGAGTACGATCTGCTCGCGACCCTCCCGCTCGGGGCGTGGGAAACCGACGAGGTCCTCTCGCGCCGTCCCGTCATCGCGGTCAGCCTAACGCGTCGCCCCGGCGAGTGGAACGCGCTCGACGTCAACGGGATCGCGGGCTACCTGTATCTCCCCGAGGTCGGCGCCGAGGCGACCATGCAGGTGCTCAGCGCCGCCGCCCGCTCGATCGTGCGCGCCCCGGAGAGCCTCCCGATGAGCTGGTCCCAGGAGCACACCCGGCTGTAGCCCGACGCTGGAAAGGAGAACGAGACCGAGCGATGCGTACGATACGCATCGCTCGTCTGCTTTCTGCCCCACGTCCCCCGTCGTAGTGTCATAGCCAGACTGTTAGATTAGGACCCATGGGAACCCCTGCCATCACGAGCGTCTTCAACGACGGCTACGTCGCAGAGCAGCTCGAAGCGTACCGGCGCGACCCGTCGTCGGTGGACGAATCCTGGCGCCAGTTCTTCCGGCTCGCCGAGCAGCTCGGGGGCGGGGGTGGCGCGACCGGCGGCGCGGATGCCGCCACCCTGCGCGCCGTCGCGGGCGCCGCGTCGCTCGTCGCCTCCATCCGGCAGTACGGACATCTCGCCGTCCAGATCGACCCGCTCGGCAGCCCGCCGCCCGGCGCGGCCGAGCTGACCCCGGAGTATCACGGCATCACCGAGGGTGACCTCGCGACCGTGCCGGCGAGCGCGCTCGGCTTCGAGGGGATGGCGACCGCGGCCGACGTGGTGCGCACGCTGCGCGAAGCCTACTCGGGGCGGATCGGCTACGAGTTCGAGCACATCGCCTCCGACGTCGAGCGCGGCTGGCTGCGCGACGCGATCGAATCGCGGCGCTTCACCATGCCGCTCGACGCCGAGCCGAAGAAGCGCCTCCTCCAGCGGCTCACTGAAGTCGACGGTCTCGAGCGGTTTCTCGGCTTCGCCTTCCAGGGGAAGAAGCGCTTCTCGATCGAGGGCACCGACGCGCTCGTGCCCATGCTCGACGCGGCGATCGAGGGCGCGGCGAAGCGGGGGGCGCGGAAGATCGTGATCGGGATGGCGCATCGCGGCCGGCTCAACGTGCTCGCGCATGTCCTCGGCAAGCCGTACGTCGCGCTCTTCACCGAGTTCGAGGGAAAGAGCGCCGCCTCGCAGCCCGAGAGCGAGACCGGCGACGTGAAGTACCACATGGGCTATCGCGGCTCGCACACCGTCGAGGGCGCGGTGGCCGAGGTGCAGCTCGTCCCGAACCCGAGCCACCTCGAGGTCGTGAACCCGGTCGTCAGCGGCGTGGCCCGCGCGCTCGAGCGCGGGGAGCGCAGCGACGATCGCGGCGCGACCGTGCTGCCGGTGCTCGTCCACGGCGACTCGGCCTTCATCGGCGAGGGAGTCGTCGCCGAGACGCTGAACATGTCGCGGCTCCGTGGCTACGACGTCGGCGGGACGCTGCACGTCATCACGAACAATCAGGTCGGCTTCACCACCGATCCGACTGACGCGCGCTCGACGCACTATGCGAGCGATCTCGCGAAGGGCTACGAGATCCCGGTCCTTCACGTGAACGGCGACGACGTCGAGGCGTGCGTCGCGGCGGTCGCGATGTCGATCGCCTACCGCGAGCGCTTCGGGAAGGACATCCTCATCGACCTCGTCGGCTACCGCCGGCACGGCCACAACGAGACCGACGAGCCGATGTTCACGCAGCCCGAGCTCTACAAGCTCGTGCGCGCGCACCCGACGCCGCGCCAGGTCTGGGGACAGCGGCTCGTGCAGGAAGGCGTCGTCACGGCGGCCGAGGTGGAGGAGGCGGACAAGGCGTTCGCCGCGAAGCTCGGCAGGATCCTCGACGAGATGCGCGCCGCCGGCGTCCCGCCTAACGGCGCGCCGGGGAAGGGTGCACCATCGCCCGACGGCGCGCCGGCCGAGACGAGCGTCCCGCTCGCCCGGCTCGCGACGCTCAACGAGGCGCTCCTCGCCTGGCCGGCCGACTTCCAGCCGCACCGCAACATCGCCCGGACCCTCGGCCGCCGCCGCGAGGCGTTGGGCGGCGCGCCGGCCATCGACTGGGGACACGCCGAGGCGCTCGCCTTCGCGTCCCTCCTCGGCGACGGGGTCTCGGTGCGCATCGCCGGGCAGGACGCCGAGCGCGGGACCTTCTCGCATCGGCAGGCGGTGCTGCACGACATGGAGACGGGGAAGACGTGGACCGCGCTCCAGCACCTGCCCGACGCGAAGGGGACCTTCGAGGTCTACAACAGCCCGCTCGCCGAGACGGCGGTGATGGGCTTCGAGTACGGCTTCAGCACCGCGGCGACCGACACGCTGACGCTCTGGGAAGCGCAGTACGGCGACTTCGTCAACGTCGCCCAGCCGATCATGGACCAGTTCCTCTTCTCGGACCGCGCGAAGTGGGGACAGGACTCCGGGCTCGTGCTGCTCCTGCCGCATGGCTACGAAGGCGGCGGTCCCGAGCACTCGAGCGCGCGCCTCGAGCGCTTCCTCCAGGCGTGCGCCGAGAACAACATGGTCGTCGCGTATCCCTCGACGCCGGCGCAGTACTTCCACATCCTCCGCCGTCAGGCGAAGCGCACCCCGCGCCGGCCGCTCGTGCTGATGCAGCCGAAGTCGCTGCTTCGCCTCCCCGAGGCGGCGTCGAAGGCCGAGGACCTCGCGACCAGCTCCTTCCGGCCGGTGCTCGACGATCCCGCCGCGTCGCAGCAGCGCGAGCAGGTGCGCCGCCTCGTCTTCTGCACGGCGAAGATGTACTACGATCTCGCCGCCGCGCGGAAGGACAACTCGGTCGCGATCATCCGCGTCGACGAGCTGTATCCCTGGCCGCACGAGGAGATCAGCCGCGTCGTCGACCGCTATCCGGCGGTGGAGGACGTCGTCTGGGCGCAGGAGGAGCCGAAGAACATGGGCGCCTGGACGTACGTCGCGCCGCGGCTCCGCGCGCTCGTCGGCAACGTGCAGGAGATGCGCTACGTCGGACGTCCGGAGCGGGCCAGCCCCGCCGAGGGATACGAGTCGGCGCACAAGGCGGAGCAGGCGCGGATCGTCAACGAAGCGCTCAGCGCGCCTCAGCCGTCGGCGTCGAAGCGGCGCGGAGTCGCCTCGCGCTCCTGAGCCTTCTCACCAACCCTCACCGAAGCGTGATGCGTCGATCGCTGATCGTCGCGCTGTCGTTGCTCGCCCTCGTCGCGCCGCGCGTCCTGCCGAGCCAGGAGCGCGGCGCGACCGCGTTGCGGGAGCTCACCGACGGCCTCTCGTCCACCGTGCGCGTGCTCGTGATCGGGGCTCACCCCGACGACGAGGACACCCAGCTCATCACCTGGCTCTCGCGCGGCCATCGCGTGGAGACTGCCTATCTCTCGCTGACGCGCGGGGACGGGGGCCAGAACCTCATCGGCAACGAGCTCGGCGAAGCGCTGGGCGCCATCCGCACCGAGGAGCTCCTCGCCGCGCGGCGCGTCGACGGCGCGGCGCAGTACTTCGGGCGCGCCTACGACTTCGGCTTCTCGAAGAACGCGGACGAGGCGTTCGCGCACTGGCCGCACGACGTGCTGCTCAGGGACGTGCTCACGGTCGTGCGCCGCTTCCGGCCGCACGTGATCGTCAGCGTCTTCTCCGGGACACCGCGCGACGGGCACGGGCAGCACCAGGTGGCGGGGATCCTCGCCCGCGAGGCGTTCGACGTCGCCGACGACACGGTGCGGGTGCCGCGGTCGCTCACCGCGAACGCGCGGGGCTGGCGCGTGCTCAAGTTCTACCGCAGCGCGCGCTTCAACCTCGCCGAGCCGACGCTGACTATGGACGTCGGTGAGTACAGCCCGCTGCTCGGCGAGAGCTACGGCGAGATCGCCGCGCAGAGCCGCTCGCAACACAAGTCGCAGGCGTTCGGGACGCTGCAGCGGAAGGGACCGATCCAGGACGCGGTGCGGCTCGAAGCGACTCACATCCCGGGCTTCTCCGGCGCCGGTGAGAAGTCCCTCTTCGACGGCATCGACACGACGTGGACGCGGCTGCGCGACGCCGATCCGGCGGCGGTGCAGCGGATCATGGAGCTGCTGCCGGTCGCGCGGAGCGCGGTGCGCGCCGAGGACTATCGCACCGCGGCCCGCACCCTCAGCGAGCTCGCGTCGATCGATCGCTCGCCGGGGGGCACACCCGACCGCATGGGCTCGATGCTGCGTCTGCTCTATCGCGCGACCGACGCCGCGCTCGTCGCCGGTGGCGTCGCGATCGAGGCGACC
>DATAIN010000821.1:0-4955 GCA_036262635.1 Gemmatimonadaceae bacterium
GCTGGAGCCGCCGCTCGCGGAGCAGCGTCGCCGGCGCGGACACGACGGCCGCGCGCGTGATCGCGCGCATCAGCTACATCCAGGCCGCGCTGGTCGTCGCGATGGTCGTCGCGGCGGTGGCGATGGCGCGCGGCTACGGCGCGCGGGGCTAGTTCCCCGCCGCGCCGAGCTGTCCCGCGACCGTGCGCAGCGCCGCGGCGGCGCGCTCCGCCTCCGGTGTCGGCGCCGCACCCCCGCCCACGGCGGCGACGAGCTTGTCGTCGCGCGAGTAGAGGTCGTTGCCGAAGTGCAGCTCCCCCTCGCTCGTGAACGCGGTGAAGTACACGATGAACACCGGGATCTTCGCCGGGAGCCGCACCGACTTGTTGTTCGGCTCGTTCTCCATCGCCGACTCGACCGAATCGGCGTCCCAGCCGAGCACCCACTGCGCGAGCTCCGCCGGCTTCTCCAGCCGGATGCAGTCGTGGCTGAACGCGCGCACGTCCTTCTCGAACAGCCCGCGCTCGGGGGTGTCGTGCATGTAGATGTTGAAGCTGTTCGGGAAGAGGAACTTCACGAGCCCGAGCGAGTTCTTCGGACCCGGCGTCTGGCGGATGCGCGTCACCCCGTTGTCGTTCCAGTACTCGTAGTCGTTGCGCTCCATGTACGCCGGATCGGCGGCGATCTTCGGCGCGATCTCCTTCTCCTGGATGTCGGGGGTGACGTTCCAGTACGGCCGGAACACCACCGTCTCCATCATGTCGGCGAAGGTCGGCGTGTTGCGGTCCTTGTACTCGGCCCCGACGACGACCCGCATCTCGAGCGCGAGGGTGTCGCCGTCGTAGGCCTCGAAGCGGAACGCCGGCACGTTCACGAGGATGTAGCGCGTGCCTAACGTGCGGGGCAGCCAGCGGTAGCGCTCGAGGTTCGCGGCGATCTGCCCGAGCCGGTACCCGGCCGGCAGGTTGAGCGACTCCACCGTCTCCGGACCGAGCACGCTGTCGACGGTGATGCTGTGCGTCTCCTGGAAGCGCGCGACCGCGCCGGCGAGTGCCTCGTCGTAGGCGAGTCCCCCCGGCACCACCGGCTTCGTCGTGTCGATCACCGCCGGCGCGGCGGGACGCGGCGCGTCGGCGCCGATGAATCCCTCCGCGCGGAGACGGTCGTACAGCGCGTTCAGCCGCTCCGGAACGTCGACGTCCCCCGGCTTCAGCGACTTCCCCTTCGGCACCGGCTTCCATCCCCCACGCGCGACGAGTCCGCGATAGCGCTGGAGCTGCTTCCGAAGCGCGTCGTAGTCCTGCTCCTGCGGGCGGAGCTGGCCGAGCGCGACCCCGAGGTCCTCGGTCCGGATGACGGCGACGAGCGCGCTGTCGACGTCCTCTTCCCGCGGATTGATGTGCCAGTCCTGCGACATCTCGCGCGGGTCCACCTGGCCGGTGAGCATGTCGCTCCCGAGCGCGACGTACACCGCCGTGAGAAGGACGTCGGCGTCCGCGATCTGCGCGGCGGTCGGGTTCTTCGCCGCGCGCACGGCGTCGAGCGCCCTGCCTAACGCGCCGAGCGGGAAGGACGCGAGCTGGAGCGCGTCGCTGTCGGCGGCGGCGGCGGCGCGAAGGAGCGCCGCGGTCCGCTCGCCGCGCAATCCGCCGCTGCTCATCCAGAGCGGACTGTTGGCGTACTGGGCGTAGAGCTCACCGACGTGCTTCCACGGGTACGCGCCCATCGGAGCGGGCCGTCCCTGGACGAGCCGGCGCGCGATCGCCGCGCGGACGGTGTCCCCCGGGACGCCGCGCACCTCGGCCACCGTCGTCGGGGACCAGCTCCTGTCCACCGGCGGGAGCGCGAGACCACGATGCCGCACCGGGCCCTGCTTGTGGTTCTTGCAGGCGCCGAGCACGGTGAGTGAGACGAGCAGCGCCGCGGCGAGGCGGCGCGGGAGATCGCGGATGGTCATCGATACGGGAATGAAGCGGAGTCAGCCTGGGTTCCAGCCGTCCCTTAGGCGAGAGTCGGGCCAGCGAGACGGGCTTCTCGTACCCCGGTTCGCCCCCTGCGGATCGGCCGGCGGACGCGGCCGGGAACCATCGCCGCCGCCCGGATTATGTTGGAGCAGCGGCACTCCCCAGCCATCGACCATCGGAAGCCGAGGTCCCATGAAGCCCGACGACGCCGACTTGAGAAGTAAGCTCACCCCCGAGCAGTACGCGGTCACCCAGAAGGACGCGACCGAGCGCCCCTTCGCGAACGCGTACTGGAACAACCACGAGGCGGGGATCTACGTGGACGTGGTGAGCGGTGAGCCGCTGTTCAGCTCACTCGACAAGTTCGACTCGGGCACCGGCTGGCCGAGCTTCACGCGCCCGCTCGAGCCGCGGAACGTCACCGAGAAGACCGACCGCGCCCACGGGATGGTGCGCACCGAGGTCCGCTCGGCGGATGCGGACTCGCACCTGGGCCACGTCTTCGACGACGGGCCGGCCCCGACGGGGCTGCGCTACTGCATGAACTCCGCGGCGATGCGCTTCATCCCGGCGTCACGGCTCGCGGAAGAGGGATACGAGCAGTACCTCTCTCTGTTCACGTCGACTGGAAAGCGATAGAGGGAGGGCGCTGGCGCGGCTCACGTGGGACGTGGGAAGTCATCGCTGCGCTCGACGACGGGGGACGGGGGACGGGGGATCCCTCATCCCTCCTCTCGCCTGTTCCGTGGTCAACACGGCGACGTGGAACGGGGAAGACGCGGGGAGGCGCCGACCTCGGAGAAAGGAAATGGGACAAAGGAGCAGGAATCCCCCGTCCCCCGTCCCCCGTCGCCGAGCGAGCGCAGCGAGCGAAGGCTTCCCACGTCCCACGTCTATCGCGGAGCGCCCTCCCTCGTCGCCTTACGATTCGTCGTCGCCGGAGCCGATGCTGCGCATGAACGCGTCGACGACATCGGGGTGCCACCACGACGCGACGCGCCGGAGCTCGTGCAGCGCCTGATGGTGCGTCATCGTGCCACGGTAGCTGCGCGTCGATGTGAGCGCGTCGTAGACGTCGACGATGCCGATGATCTGCGCGGCGATCGGAATCTCGTCGCCGGAGAGCCGGTCCGGGTAGCCGGTGCCGTCGTACTTCTCGTGATGCCAGCGGATGATCGGCTTGATGTCCCAGGGGAACTCGATCCCGGTGAGCATCTCGATCCCGTACAGCGGGTGCTGGCGCATCACCTCCATCTCCTCGTCGGTGAGCTTGCCCGGTTTGTTGAGGATCTCGTCCGGCACCTTCACCTTGCCGAGGTCGTGCAGGTAGGCACCCATCCGGATCACCGTCAGCTCCGTCTCGGGCAGCTCGAGGGCGCGCGCCACGCGCACCGCGAAGTCGGCGACGCGCTCGCAGTGACCGAAGGTGTAGGTGTCCGCGGATTCGATCGAGCGGCCCCACTCGCGCACCGTGTCGAGGTAGACGCTCTCCAGCCCTGCGCGCTTCGTCGCGATGTCGACGAGGTCGATGCGCGCGTCGAGGCGGCGGAAGAGCCGGTGCGCGGTGTTGAGGAGCTTCAGCGCTTCCTGATTGCGTCCCTGCTCCTGGTAGAGCAGCGCGAGGTCGCGCGCCGCCTCCGCTTCGGCGAGGGTGTTCGACGATTCCGCCGCGAGCTCGAGCGCGGAGCGCAGCCGGGCCTCGGCGAGCACGGTGCGACCGGTCTCGCGATAGACGACGCCGAGCACGCGGTACGCCTCCGCCTTGGTGCGCTGGATGCCGAGCTTCCCGAAGATCTGCAGCGCCGTCTCGGCGTTGCGTCGCGCCTCGTCGTAGCGCTGCTTCGCGAGAAGTACCTCGGTCCCGCTCAGCAGGCAGGAGGCACGGAGATGGACGTCCCCCACCGACTCGGCGAACTGCAGGCTGCGGTCGAAGTAGCGCTCGGCCTCGTCCCACTCCTCGCGGTCGGCGCTCACCTTCCCCAGGTTGTGATAGACGATGGCGCAGCCGCGATCGTCCTCGACGTCGCGGAAGGCCTCGAGCGCGCGGTGGTAGTGCATCAGCGCGCGATCGAGCTCACCCTGGATGTTCGCGATGATGCCGAGGTTCTGTTCGATGCGCGCGCGCAGTGCGGGGCTGCGGAAGCCGCCGAGCTGAATGCCGCGCTCGAAGATCGCCTTCGCCGAGTCGAAAGCGCCGATCTCCAGCTCCGAGGCGCCGAGGGAGTTGAGCGCCTCCGCGGCGAGAATGTTGTCTCCGATCTTCTGCGCGACCGCGAGACTGCGGTTGCAGCATTCGCGTCCCGCCGAGAGCTCGTGGCGCCGGAAGTGGATCACGGCGAGGCGGCGGAGCGCCTCGCTCAGCACCGCCTGCTCGTTCTCCTGCTCGGCCGCGGCGATCGCCGCCTGATATTCCTGTCCCGCTTCGGCGAGACGGCCGCCCAGCTCGTGGCCGCGGGCGCCGCGAAGGAGATCGCGGCAATCGACGAGCGGCGAGGCGCCGTCCGTGCGCGCCTCGCCGCTCGTTCTCTCGATCTGTTGCTCGCTCATCGTTCGCCGCTCAGTACGCGACGACGTAGTGCGAGAAGTGGTTGATGCCCGCCCAGACGCTGTACGCATTCCTCACGTCGTACGACGGGGGCGTCTCGAGGATGTTGTAGTCGTCGTCCGTGTAGACGACGTTGCGGTACCGGCTCGAGCCGAGCTCGCACTTGTGGTAGTCGAGCAGGAGATACGAGGTGCCGAAGTGCAGCCCATGCGGCGCGAAATTCAGCTCGGCGTGCGTCGAGACCGGGAGCTCGACGGTGATGACCGTGCTCTCCTTCAGCGCGCCCCGCGGGATGTAGAACTTGTGCGGCCCGACGTTGAAGAGCGCGCCCTCGGGCCCGACGATCTGCACGTCGGCCGCGTACGGCAGCGGCTCGCAGTCGGCGACGGTCGTGGGGGCGGGGCGGCGCCGGCCGCGGCGCGAGTGCGTCGCCTGCCAGAGCGCATGGAGCGAGTCGTAGACCGGCG